>NZ_RZRK01000769.1:0-2891 GCF_003997835.1 Mesorhizobium sp. M7A.F.Ca.CA.004.12.1.1 | reverse complement strand
CTTCTGGACCGACCCGCTGATCTACCAGGGCGGCTCGGACACTTTCATTCCGCCACGCGATCCGATCCGCATGGCTGACGAAGCCTTCGGCATCGACATGGAAGGCGAAGTCGCCGTCATTGTCGACGACGTGCCGATGGGCGCCAGTGTCGATGAGGCGCGCGCGGCGATCCGGCTGGTCATGCTGGTCAATGACGTCACGCTGCGCGCGCTCACCGGACCGGAACTGGCCAAAGGTTTCGGTTTTTTCCAGTCAAAACCGTCCTCGGCGTTTTCGCCTGTCGCGGTGACGCCGGACGAACTGGGTGATGCCTGGGACGGCGGCAAGGTCAGCCTGCCGCTGCTCGCCGATCTCAACGGCAAGCCGTTCGGCCGGGCCAATGCCGGTATCGACATGACCTTCGATTTTCCGGCGCTGATCGTTCACGCAGCAAGGACACGGCCATTGGCGGCCGGCACGATCATCGGCTCGGGGACTGTCTCCAACAAGCTCGACGGCGGGCCGGGCAAGCCTGTTTCGGCCGGTGGCGCCGGCTATTCCTGCATCGCCGAACTGCGCATGATCGAGACCATTGTGTCAGGCGAACCCAAAACGCCGTTCCTGCGCTTCGGCGACACGGTGCGCATCGAGATGAAGGACAAAACCGGGCATTCGATCTTCGGCGCCATTGAGCAGAAGGTCGAGAAATACGAAAGGTAAGGGCATGACGGGGGACTATCTTCTGGCCGGTGTCTGGGCACTCGCCATACTGGCGGTCTTCATCCAGGCGATCCGGCTGAGCTACCGCATTGAGGCGCGATCGCCCGGCCTGACCAACCGCAGCGGCTTTCCGCGCAAGGCGATGATGTTCCACACCATCACCAACATGAACGTCGCGCGCGACGAGGAAACGCAAGCCATGCGGCGGCGCATGAACCGGCTTCTGCTGATCGTTCTTGCCGGATTCGCGATCATGGGGGCAGGCTTGCATCTGATGCGGGCAGGGGGATGATCTCGTGAACCTGCTCGACCATCTGCGCCGTATGGCCGGCAACAATCTGTGGTCGAACGACCGGCTCTACCGCGCGGTGCTGTCGCTCCAGCCAGGTGAGTTCGAGGCCGAACGCACCAGCTTCTTTCCATCGATCAAGGCGACGCTCAACCACATCCTTGCGGTCGATCTTCTCTATCTCGATTTTCTCGAAGAGGGTGGTCTCGGTGCTGCCGCCCATGACGACTTCGTGCCCCTCGACGAGCCGGGGGCGTTGTTTGCGGCGCAGGTCGCAGCCGACCGGCGGCTGATCGCCTTTTGCGATAGACTGTCGGCCGACGACCTCGATCGGCAGGTTATCACCGACCGGCGCGAGGACGGCATGATCCCCGAGCGCATCGGCGATATCCTCGCCCATGTCTTCCTGCACGACATCCATCACCGCGGCCAGGTGCACGCCATGCTTTCGGGGACGTCGGTCAAGCCGCCGCAACTGGATGAGTTTCTGCTCTATTATGATGCGAAGCTGAGGGAGAGAGAGGTCGAGCGGTTGGGGCTCTAATTAATCGTCAAGCCGCTCGGCCCTTTCAGAGCAGCGGTGGCGCCGATAGGTCTTTCCTTGCCGGGGGGCGGCAAGAGACGCGCTACGACCCTGCCGCGCCGGGTGATTACGATCTCCTCGCCGGCATTTGCACGCCTGACGAGTTCCGACAGTTTGGCTCTGGCTTCCGTAATAGAGACGTGCACGGCTCGACCTCGCTAGGCCCAACCTTAAGCCAAAGCCGGGCCGCAGCGAGAGTAACCTTACGCCGCTTTGCCGTCCACCTTGATCACGCCGCGCTTGATCTGATCCTGCTCGATCGATTCGAACAGCGCGCGGAAGTTGCCCTCGCCAAAACCTTCGTCGCCCTTGCGCTGGATGAACTCGAAAAAGATCGGGCCGATCACGGTCTTCGAAAAGATCTGCAGCAGGATCTTGGTCATGCCGCCGTCGACGACGCCTTCGCCGTCGATCAGGATGCCGTGCTTCTTCATCCGCTCGATCGGTTCGTCATGGCCGTTCACGCGGTCATACGACATGTCGTAGTAGGTCTCCGGCGGGCCGGGCATGAACTTCAGCCCGTTCTCGGCCAGCCTGTCGGTGGCGGTATAGATCTCGTCGGTGCCGACAGCGATGTGCTGGATGCCCTCGCCATTGTACTTCTTCAGATATTCGGCGATCTGGCTGGTCTCGTCCTTGGACTCGTTGAGCGGAATGCGAATCTTGCCGCAGGGCGAGGTGATGGCGCGGCTCACCAGGCCGGTGATCTTGCCGTCGATGTCGAAGAAATGGATCTGCTTGAAGCCGAACAGATTGCGATAGAAATCCCACCACTTGTCCATCTGGCCGCGATAGACATTGTGGGTCAGGTGATCGAGATAGTAGAAGCCGACGCCTTCCGGCCGTGGGTCGCGAGCGCCCAGCCATTCGAACTCGGCATCATAGGCCGAACCCTTCTTGCCATAGGTCTCGATGAAGTAGAGCAGCGAGCCGCCAATGCCGATGATTGCTGGCACGTCGAGCGCTTTGTCGGCGCCTTCGTAAGGCATGGCGCCCTTGGCAACCGCATGATCGAAAGCGTGTTTGGCATCCACCACCCGCCAGGCCATCGAGGCAGCACAGGGGCCGTGCTTGTCGACGAACTTCATCGCATGCGAGCCGGGCTCGGCATTGACGACATAGTTGATGTCGCCCTGCCGCCAGATGGTGACGTCTTTCGTGCGGTGCTTGGCCACCGCGACATAGCCCATACGGGTGAACAGTTGAGCCAGTTTTTCCGGTTCCGGATGCGCGAATTCGACAAACTCGAAGCCGTCGGTGCCGGCCGGGTTGTCCTTGCCGATCCTGGCGGGCGGGGCGTCGTGCGGGAAGGGACCCAT
>NZ_RZRK01000768.1:0-2894 GCF_003997835.1 Mesorhizobium sp. M7A.F.Ca.CA.004.12.1.1 | reverse complement strand
CCCCTGCCCGCCCCAACCCCATCGGGCTGCATGTGGTCCGGCTCGTCGCGCTCGACCAACGCACCGGCCGCATCGATCTCGACGCCATCGATGTGCTCGACGGCACGCCGGTCATCGACATCAAACCTTATTTCGCCTCGACCGACGCTATTGCCGAGGCGACCATCGAAGGGCGCGACGAGCCCGATCGGACCCGGCGGTGACGGCGCCGACCGGCCGCCGCCGCGCCATAGCCAAGGCGCTGACCGCTCTTCTGCCGCTGGCTCCCTATGCCGACATGGAGAAGATCCGCACCGACGCCGGCGCGGTCCACATGAAGACCTTGCCGCCGGGCATCGCCGTATGGCTGGCGACGATTGCCCATATCCGCCACATGCACACCGATTACGAGAAACTGCTGAGCGAAGGCTATGACCGCGACTCGGCGCGTTTCTTCGTCATCGAGCAGACCAACATCGTGCTCACCCGCTGGCGCGCAACCCGCCTGCTCGACGCCGACGACGAGGAGGAATGACCACGGCTACTTCCGCTTTAGCACGGCGACCGCATTGTAGGTCTGGCCATCGGCGTGGCCGACCCAAATCCAGGACAGATTGCCCTTGTAAAACCTGACGGTGATGTTGCCTCCGTCGATGCATTTGTCCCGACCGTAGGTGATGTTCTCGTGGTATTCCGCCGAAATGTCGTCCCTTGACGTCTGCGACAGCGATCCGCCGCAGCCGAGTGACGGATAGTCGATCGACGCGCTGCCATCGTTGATGGTCATGGCGATCGCCCAGTCGGCGCCGGCGTCACCCGCCGGGCTCTGGTGGCCATTGCCTACCCAGGTGCCGCTCAGCGACAGCACGTTCACCGCGCAAGGCAGGTTCTGGAAGATCGGAGTCAATTCGCCGCCGGTTTTCTCGCAGCGATAGGTCTGCCCGCCCTGGCACAATTCCTCGCCTTCGCGCGCGCACTGGGCGCGGGCGTCGCCCGCAGCGGCGAACATCATCATTGCCGCTGTGACGGCCCCAAACCTGCCCATTTTCCCCTCCCGTTCAGACCCGGAACGATACGGCAATCGCGATCGAATGTATCGGCCAGATCGTCATGGAGGCCGAACAGCGCCGGGCGGGTGGCTCTATGCCTTCTGCCCAGCGCCGCTAGCCTCTCGCCTGCGTGACAGGAGGCCCCGATGAGCCGGACAATGGCAACACAGGACGAGAAGCGACCGCCCGTCGTCGACGACCGCCATGTCGACCCGCACTCCTATCCCGAGGGGGTCGCTTTCCTCGACGGCCAATACCTGCCGATGTCGCAGGCCAAGATCTCGGTGCTGGACTGGGGTTTTCTGCATTCCGACGCCACCTACGACACCGTGCATGTCTGGAACGGCCGCTTCTTCCGCCTCGATTTGCATCTCGACCGCTTCTTCGGCGGGCTGGAAAAGCTGCGCATGACCATCCCCTTCGATCGCGACGGCGTTACCGAAATCCTGCACAATTGCGTGGCGCTGTCGGGTCATCGCGCCGCCTATGTCGAAATGCTGTGCACGCGCGGCGCCTCGCCGACTTTCAGCCGCGACCCGCGCCAGGCGGTCAACCGCTTCATGGCGTTCGCCGTGCCGTTCGGCTCGGTCGCCAATGCCGAGCAGTTGCAGCGCGGCCTGCGTGTCGCCATCAGCGCCAAGATGCGCATTCCGCCGGCCTCGATCGACCCGGCGATCAAGAACTACCACTGGCTCGATCTGGTGCGCGGCCTCTACGATGCCTATGATCGCGGCGCCGAGACCGCATTGATCCTCGACTTCAACGGCAATGTCGCCGAGGGCCCGGGCTTCAACGTCTTCTGCGTCAGGGACGGCAAGCTGTCGACGCCTTCCATTGGCGTGCTGCCGGGCATAACCCGCCGCACCGTCTTCGATCTCTGCGCCGAACAAGGTCTTGCCGCCACCGCGGCCGATGTCAGCGTCACTGCATTGCGCGAGGCCGACGAGGTCTTCATCACCTCGACCGCGGGCGGCATCATGCCGGTGACCGAGATCGACGGCGCGGCGATCGCCAACGGCAAGGTCGGACCGATCACCAGCCGGCTGATGGCGCTCTATTGGGAGAAGCACGAGGATCCGGCGTGGTCGTCTCAGGTGAATTATCCCTGATAATTCAGGCGTCTTTTTCGAAAGATTCCGGTCGCCTCTGGAAAATCAGAGGACGGACCGTATATGCCCGAAAGCGGAGAGGCCTCCGCTTTCACGCAAAATCACGCCCGCAGGGGCAAGGTCTCCAAGATCATGACATCAAAGGTTTGGTTCATCACCGGATCGTCGAAGGGCTTTGGTCGCGTCTGGGCCGAGGCTGCACTCGCGCGCGGCGACAGCGTCGCGGCCACCGCCCGCGATGCCGGCACGCTCGCCGATCTCGTCGAGAAATACGGCGACAGGATTGCCGCGATAAAGCTCGACGTCACCGACAAGAAAGCCGTCGATGCCGCAGTCGCCGAGGCGCACAAGCGTTTTGGCCGGCTCGACGTCGTCGTCAACAATGCCGGCTACGGCCATTTCGGCGCCATCGAGGAGGTCAGCGAACAGGAAGCTCGCGACCAGATCGAAACCAATGTCTTCGGCGCGCTGTGGGTCACTCAGGCCGCACTGCCGATCATGCGGGCGCAGCGTTCCGGCCACATCATCCAGATTTCGTCGATCGGCGGCGTCAATGCCTTTGCCTCGCTCGGCCTCTACCACGCCTCGAAATGGGCGCTGGAGGCCTTCAGCCAGTCGCTGAGCATCGAGGTCGCGGAATTCGGCATCCATGTGACGCTGGTCGAACCGGGCGGCTTCTCCACCGACTGGGCCGGCCCGTCGGCCAAGATCTCTCAGCCGATCGAGGCCTATGCGCCCGCCCGTGCGAAGATGGCAG
>NZ_RZRK01000767.1:0-2895 GCF_003997835.1 Mesorhizobium sp. M7A.F.Ca.CA.004.12.1.1 | reverse complement strand
GGCGGCGAGAATGCGCTCGTCTTTGTCGATGGCAAGCGTAATTCCGCGCTGATGCCGTCGCTGCGGGCAGCCGCGGTCCTGTGCCCGGCGGAATTTGCCGGCAAGGCGCCGGCAAGCGTTGCCGTTCTCATTCATCCGCGTCCGCAACAGGCCTTCGCGCTGATCGGGCGTCTGCTGTTTCCGAGGGCGGCGACACCAGGGCCAATGACCAGTGAAACCGGCGTCTCGCCGCACGCTCATGTCGATGCGACCGCGCATGTCGAAGCCGGTGCCGTCATCGAGGCCGGCGCGGTGATCGGGCCAGGTGCTTCGATCGGCAGCGGCACCGTCATCGCCCCAAATGCGGTTATTGGACAATCCTGCCAGATCGGCCGCGACGGCTATGTCGGTCCAGGAGCCAGCATCCAGTATGCCTTGATCGGCAATCGCGTCATCATTCATGGCGGCGCGAGGATAGGCCAGGATGGTTTTGGGTTCGTCGGCGGGGCCAAGGGTCCAGAACGCGTGCCGCAGATCGGCCGTGTCGTTATTCAGGATGATGTCGAGATCGGCTCCAACACCACCGTCGATCGCGGCGCCATGTCCGATACGATCATCGGCCAGGGCACCAAGATCGACAATCTCGTGCAGATCGCCCATAACGTCCGCATCGGCCGCAATTGCATAATAGCCGGGCTTTCGGGTATTTCGGGTTCTGTGGTCGTGGGTGACAATGTCACCATGGGCGGCGGCGTCGGGCTTGCGGATCACCTGACCATAGGGACAGGGGCCAAGCTTGCCGCAAGAAGTGGATTTATGAGCAATGTCCCTGCAGGCGAGATCTGGGGCGGCTATCCGGCACAGCCGATGGCGGAAGCCATGCGGGAGATAGCCATGCTGCGCAAGCTCGCCAGGACCCGCAAACAGGGCGAGGGAGGCAATGGCTGACATGATCGCGTCGACGACGCTGGAGGCAGTCGACATTATGGGGCTGATGAAGCTCCTGCCGCACCGCTATCCGTTCCTGATGATCGATCGTATCGTCGACATCGATGGCGACGAATCCGCCGTCGGCATCAAGAACGTGACCATAAACGAGCCGCATTTTCAGGGCCATTTCCCTGAGCAGCCGGTCATGCCGGGTGTGCTCATCGTCGAGGCGATGGCGCAGACGGCCGGCGCCATCTGTATCCGCAGCCTGGGTACCGAAAAGCCGTCGCTGGTCTATTTCCTGACCATCGACAACGCCAAATTCCGCAAACCGGTGGTTCCCGGCGACCAGTTGAAGATCCATGTCAAGAAAATCAAGAAACGCGGCAACCTGCTCAAATTCGCTTGTGAAGCCATGGTCGACGGCGCCAAGGCGGCCGAGGCCGAGATTTCAGCCATGATGGTCACCAGCGACTGACGATCGAGTGCTTATGAAAATCAAGACATCCATTCATGCGTCCTCCATTGTCGAGGAAGGCGCCCAAATCGGCCAAGGTGCACGCATCGGGCCGTTCTGCCATGTCGGTGCCGATGTGGTGATCGGCGACGACGTCGAACTGGTCAGTCATGTCTCGGTGATGGGCGCGACGTCGATCGGTGCCTCGACCAAGGTCTATCCGATGGCGACATTGGGCGCACCGCCGCAGAACACCAAGCACAAGGGCGGTCGCACCACCTTGGTCATCGGCAGGAACTGCACGATCCGCGAAGGCGTGACCATGCATCTCGGCACCGATTCCAGCCGCGGCGAGACGACGGTCGGCGACAATGGCAATTTCCTTGCCTACGCCCATATCGCCCATGATTGCGTCGTCGGCAACAATGCGACGTTCGCCAATGGTGCAACGCTGGGCGGCCACTGCGAGGTCGGCAACAATGTCTATATCGGCGGCCTGACCGCAGTGCATCAGTTTGTCCGCATCGGCGACAACGCCTTTCTCGGCGGCTGCTCCGCGATCGTCGGCGATGTCATCCCCTTTGCCATAGCGGTCGGCAACCGCGCCAGCCTACGCGGCCTCAACATCATCGGCCTCAAGCGCTCCGGCCTGCCAAGGTCCGAAATCCTTGTACTGCGCAAGGCTTACAGGATGATCTTCGATCGTTCCCGCACCGTTGGCGAGAACATCGAGTTCGCCAAGGCGGAGTTCGCGTCGTCGCCGACCGCCATGAAGATCATCGATTTCATCAGCAGTCGCGGCAAGCGGCATTATGCTGTGCCGTCGCTCAAGGGCGGCGATGGCGACGATGTCGATGACGAAGACTGAGACAGCGGCTGCGCGTCTTGATCTTCCGCCGGGCTCCAGGGTCGGCATCATTGCCGGCGGCGGCAGTCTGCCGGTCGAAGTCGCGGCCGGTTCGGCTGAACAAGGTTATCCGCCCTTCGTCATCCTGATGGAAGGCGAGGTCGACCGCATCGCGGAACTCTCCCGATACGATCACGAAAGCCTCGCTCTGGAAGGTATAGGCTCGCTCGTCCCTTTGCTGCGGCGGCACCGGATCACCCATCTGGTGCTTGCAGGCGAGATCAAGCGCCGGCCGCGATTGCTTGCGCTGCGCCCCAGTCTCAGCCTGCTCGCGGTGATTCCTTTGGTCGTCATGGCGCTCGCGCGTGGCGACGATGGTCTTCTGAAGGTCTTGGCACGAGGCCTCGAAGCGCGCGGAGTAAAGGTCGTTGGCGCCCACGAAGTAGTGCCGAATCTTGTCGCCGCCGAAGGCGTGCTGACCAAGGCCGAACCGCGAAAATTGGACTGGCGCGATATTGAGGCAGGCCTTGCGGCAGCAAAGGCCATCGGGGCGCTGGATGTCGGCCAGGCGGCGATCGCGGTTGGCGGCCGGGCAATCGCGCTGGAAGGCATCGAAGGAACAGCCGGCCTGCTTGATCGTGCGAAGCTGCTGCGCGGCCACGGCCGTATTGCGGGCAAGACC
>NZ_RZRK01000766.1:0-2895 GCF_003997835.1 Mesorhizobium sp. M7A.F.Ca.CA.004.12.1.1 | reverse complement strand
GCCGCGGGCTAAAGCCTCACAGCTCGTCCAGGAAGACCTGATCCTGATGCGCCGCGGTGACAGCGGCTGGCGGCTAGTCGCCGGCTCGCTCTGCTTTCCCTCGTCCTGGTCGCTCCTGGAAAAATTCGGCAAGCCGCTGCAGGACATCCACGCGCCGGTGCCGGGTTTCGGCCCGGGCACGCGTCCGGCGGAACTCATCAACCGGATGTTCGATGGCCTCCAGGGGCAGGCGGTCGAGCGCTACAACTGGTCGATCCAGTCCGACAACGCGCTCTATCATCCGCTCTCCGACCTGCAGCGCATCGACCGCGCCACCAACCGGCCGTCGCGCTTTCCCGATGGCGATATCGACGCTCATGCGTTCATCCGCGTCGAGCGGCAGACCCTGCGCAAACTGCCTGTTTCACGCGATATCCTGTTCACCATCCGCATCCATCTCGACCCGCTCGCCGTGCTGGCCAGGCACCCGGATCGGGCGAAGCTCGCGGCGTCTTTCGCCGCCCAGCTCGAAGCGCTCGATCTCGCCCAACTCGACTATAAGGGCCTGACATCAGACCGCGATCGGCTGGTCGACCGGCTCGGGGTGCTGGCGCTGTCCTAAATCGCGGCCAAGCCCAGCAGCAGGATCGCGGACATCGCGGTAAAGACGGTGACGTTGACATCCCACCGCCAACCCGCCGGTCCGAACGGCGGTCGGAATGGCAGGTAGCCGTTCTCGTCGTAGAGCACGCCGCCATAGATCGGTCGTGAGAGCATGGCCACGAAGAACGCTCCATACATGGCGACGCCCAATCCCCCGGCGAGATAGAGCCGCTCGGCTTGGAGTGGGCCTCCAATCCAGATAAGCCCCAGCGCAATCAGCGCGACTCCGGTGTAGCTCAGCACCTGCCAAACGACGTGAAACCGGGCGTGCGGAGTCCACAGCGGATTGGTGGCGTGGGTGGCGTTGAGGTCGGCTTTGATCGTCACCACACCGTAGCCCACGGTCGCGACGCTCAGCAGAATTCGGGCAAGCAGATGACTGTCGTAAGCGAGTTCCATCGCACTTTCCTCCTTCAATAGGGAAATCGATGACGGCAATTCAGCAGATCGTAATCCGAAGTACTTCAACTAGGAAACAGCAGTATGCCGGTCGATGCCGCACTTTGCCGGCCCCGACGCGGGAGCGTCACGCAGGCGAAACGGCTTGAATGGCGCCTTGGGCACAGAAGAGCTGCCCGTCGGCCAGCCGCGCATAGTTGTGGACGATCCCTTTCTCATGATCCTGCAACTGCACGATGAAGTTGCCGCTCTGCTCCGTCCAGCTCATGAGCACGAGGTTCGGGCGTACGCTGGTCATGTCGATCTTGACCACCTCGTCAATTTTGGTGGCTCCGATCGACGCCTGCACATGTAATTCCTCCGGCGAGAAAAACGTCAGCCGGGGTACGAACGGGCCGAAAACGCAGTCGAAAGTCTTACCGACAAGCGAGGCGGGAAAAACATTGGTTTCTGCCATAACACCCTCCCTGGGCGTGGCCGTTGGGACCAAGCCATTTGACGATCTTCGATGTTTCAGTCGCGAAAATGCCAGATACGCCTACTTGGAGCGCTCCAAGTGATACGATCCGCCCTTTCCACTTTCGAGTCAACAAAATTCTTGGAGCGCTCCAAAAAATGGTCTAACTGAAGGGAAACGGGGTGAATCGCAATGCCAACGCTAGCCGACGTGGGCAAGGCTGCCGGTGTCTCCCGGGGCACTGTTTCCAACGTCTTCAACCGGCCGGAACTGGTCAGGCCTGAGTTGCGCCAACGTGTCGAAGCGGCCGCGCGAGCGCTCGGGTTTGGCGGCCCCGATCCAAAGGGACGATTGCTGCGGGATGGCAAGTTCAATGCCATCGGGTTCATGCCGCCTGGCGCCTACGCCATCGCCGACGTGCTCAGAAGTCCCTATCTCCGCGAGTTGGTGCTGGGCGTTTCGCTCGCCTGCGACGAGGCCGGAACGACGCTCAGCCTTGTAAACGGCACCGATAATACCCGCATCGCCAATATCCGCGAGGCCCTGGTCGACGGCTTCATCCTTGGTCACAGCGCGGATATCGGCCTCATAACATCGGCACAACGGCGACGCCTGCCCTTCGTCATTCTCGAAAGCGACGCAGGTCCCGACATCAATTCGATAAAGATCGACGGCAGGAGGGGCGCGGTCGCTGCCGTCCGGCATCTGACCGGGCTGGGACACCGACATTTTGCCATCCTGTCCATACGGAGAACTTCAGGCCCTCCCATTGTGCACATGCCCGGACAGGCAAAGCGCCCGCTTCTTGCCGGCTTCTCACTCGATGACGAAAGGCTTGACGGTTTCAAACAGGGCTTGGCGGAGGCGAACTTGTCGATCGACGATGTCCCGATTATCGAGACGACGCCCGGCGATCCATCTGCTGGAGCGGTGGTGTTCGACAATGTGCCTGAAGCAACCGCGATCCTGACCATGTCGGATTGGCAGGCGATCACAATACTCGACGAGGCGGTTTGTCGCGGCATAGAGGTGCCGGGCCACGTGTCGGTCATTGGCTTCGATGGCACTGCTGAATCCGCGCGCACCACACCTCCGCTGACGACTGTCGCGCAAGACGTGATCGGAAAAGGCAGGCTCGCCGCCCGCATGGTTCTTGACAACCAACCGCCCCGCCAAGTCGTTCTGCCCGTGGAGTTGGTGGTTCGGGCGTCCACAGCTGCGCCGAGGGCAAAAATCCGTTGAACGGACGGGGCACGTCGCTTGCGCTTGGCAAATGAGCTAACTTTGGTTCGGGTAGAGCCATTCATCCACGGTTTCAGCCTTAACCACGTAGCCAACGCAGCTAGCCGCTGGTTGGCGCTTTTCGCTGGTTTGTGACAATGATCTGTGATGTAGCG
>NZ_RZRK01000765.1:0-2902 GCF_003997835.1 Mesorhizobium sp. M7A.F.Ca.CA.004.12.1.1 | reverse complement strand
CCGGCATGATCGCCGCCGGCGATCATGCCGGCACGACCGCCGGCGGTCGGCCTGGCCGAGGAGCCATCAGTGGTCATCGCCATGTGCAGCCGCACCAGCGCGTCGGAGGCGAGCCGATCGGTGTGGTTGACGGTAAAGCTCCAGCCAAGACGTTTGCACCAGGCCGCCAGTTCGTGGCGCCGGGCGGCGTAGAGCAGGCGATACTCATCGCCGAGCATTTCGGCGCGGCCGGCGGTCAGCTTGTCGCCGGTCTCGGGATCGGTGAATTCGGTGCGGCCGGCATAGGGGAAGGTCTCCTCGGCCGGGTCGGCGACCTCGATCAGGTGGGCACGCACGCCGTGGCGGGCCAGCACGTCGAGCCAGGCCATCGTCTCTTCGACCGGATCGAGGAAGTCGCTGACGATGACGATGTCGCAGAAGCGCCTGATGTCGGACAGGTCGGGTTTTGCCGGCAAATCGCCGGCATGCATCAACTGGGCGGCGATGCGTTCGGCGCCGTTGCGGGCGGTGAACGGGTCGGTGAGGCCCGGCCAGGCGATGCGCTCGCCGCTGCGCGACAACAGTTCGGCCATGGCCAGCGCCAGCACCAGCGCGCGCGATTGCTTGGAAACGCTGGCGCCGGTCGATTTGTAGAGCATCGACGGCGAGGGGTCGGCCCACAGCCAGACCGTATGGGCGGCTTCCCATTCGCGGTCGCGCACATAGGTGTGGTCGTCGCGGGCCGAGCGGCGCCAGTCGATGCGCGAGGAATCTCCCTCGACATAGGGCCGGAACTGCCAGAAATTTTCACCGATGCCGCGCTTGCGGCGGCCATGCCAGCCGGCGATCACGGTGTTGACGATGCGGCGCGCCTCGACCAGCAGGTCTGGCACAAGCGAGGCTCGCAACCGGCCACGGGCGAGCGCGTCGCGCGTCGCTGCCGGAGCCTGGACCTCGCCGATGCGCGGCATCAAATTCCTTTCACGAGTTTCGCCACCACGTCACGCACGCCGGTGCCTTCGGCGCGGGCGGCGAAGGTCAGCGCCATACGATGCTGCAGCACCGGCTCGGCCAGCGCACGGACGTCGTCAACCGAGGGCGCCAGCCGTCCGTCGTAAAGCGCGCGCGCCCTTGTGCACAGCATCAGCGCCTGGCTGGCGCGCGGGCCGGGACCCCAGGCGACGTTCTTGTCGGTCTCGGCATTGCCTTGGCCGGGACGCGCCGAGCGCACCAGCGTCAGGATCGCCTCGACGACGCTTTCAGGCACCGGCATGCGGCGGATCAGCGTCTGGATCTCCTTCAGCCGCACCGGCTGCAGCACGTTTTGCGCTTTCGCGTCCTCGATGCCGGTGGTTTCCAGAAGGATGCGGCGCTCTGCCTCGATCTCGGGATAGAGGATATCCACCTGCATCAGGAAGCGGTCAAGCTGGGCCTCGGGCAACGGATAGGTGCCTTCCTGCTCCAGCGGGTTTTGGGTTGCCAGCACGTGGAAGGGCGCCGGCAGGTCATGGCGGGCGCCGGCAATGGTGACGTGGTATTCCTGCATGGCCTGCAGCAGCGCCGACTGGGTACGCGGCGACGCGCGGTTGATCTCGTCGGCCATCAGCAACTGGGCGAAGATCGGCCCGGAGATGAAGCGGAAGGAGCGTTTGCCGGTTTCGTCCTGCTCCATCACTTCGGAGCCGAGGATATCGGACGGCATCAGGTCCGGCGTGAACTGGATGCGACGCGAATCGAGGCCGAGCACGATGCCAAGTGTTTCGACCAGCTTGGTCTTGGCGAGGCCCGGCACGCCGACCAAAAGCGCATGGCCACCGGCCAGCAGAGCCACCAGAGTACGCTCGACGACGCTTTCCTGTCCGAAGATGACCCGGCCGACCCCGTCGCGGATCCGGGAGATGTCGGCAAGCGCCTTTTCGGCCTCGGCGATCATGTCCTTTTCGCTGATCGGGCTTTCCTTGACCATCACGCTCATGCCGCATCGATCCTTGTGGTTGGAATACCATGGCTGGAACAACGGCTGCACCATACCATAAGTTGCCGCGATTCGGCCTCGCGTGGCGCCTATGTCGAAACTTAAATCACAGACTTAGGCTGACAAGCGCAACAACAGTGACTATTTCGTGACCATGACGGGACCCTTGGGACATCGTGAAGAAAGCCTGACGGATGCCACCGAGGCGCGTGGCCTCGAGGCGCTCATCTCGCGCGCCGCCCGTGCCGGCAAGGGGGCGGCACCCGTCGAACGCTGGAATCCCGACTTCTGCGGCGATCTGGACATGGAGATCAAGTCCGACGGCACCTGGTTCTATCTGGGCACGCCGATCGGGCGCATGCCGCTGGTGCAGCTTTTCTCCTCGGTGCTGCGCAAGGACGCCGATGGCAGGACCTATCTGGTGACACCGGTGGAAAAGGTCGGCATCCGCGTTGCCGATGCGCCGTTCATCGCGGTCGAAATGGACGTTTCGGGTAGCGGCGAAGCGCAGACCATCACCTTCCGCACCAATGTCGGCGATGTCGTCGAGGCCGGGCCGGAACGGCCGCTGCGCTTCGTCGACGAGAACGAGACCGGCGGATTGAAGCCCTATGTGCTGGTGCGGGGCCGTCTGGAGGCGCTGGTGGCGCGGCCGGTTATGTATGAGCTGGTCGGGCATGGCGAGGAGGTCGAGATCGGCGGCGAGACGATGTTCGCGGTGCGCTCCAAGGGCGCCGTGTTCCCGATCATGCCGGCGGACCAGTTGAAGCGGCTGAGCGCGTGATGGACCAGGTGACGCCGGCGCCGTTTTCATCCGCGGATTTTCGCGCGCGTTTTGCCGTGCAGCCGGATGCGCATGCCGGCGACGATTATGGCGATCATCGCTTCAACCCCGGCCATCCGCGCCTCAACCAGGGCAAGGCGCTGCGCAATGCCGCGGTGCTGATC
>NZ_RZRK01000764.1:0-2905 GCF_003997835.1 Mesorhizobium sp. M7A.F.Ca.CA.004.12.1.1 | reverse complement strand
CAAACATGGCACTCTGTTCCGACTAGAACCTTGGGCTCAGCTCTTGCTGGCTTTTTCCTTCGCGGCCGCAACGGTCTCGTCGGCACGATGTTCGACGGTGCGCTTGTCTTCGGCAACCTCGTCGTCGGCCATGCCCTTCTTGAAGCTTTTGATACCCTTGGCCATATCGCCCATCAGCTCGGGAATCTTGCCGCGGCCGAACACCAAAAGCACGATCACCAGCACGATCAGCCAATGCCAAATCGAAAATGAACCCATAGCAAATCTCTCTCGAATGTTTTCCCTGGCGATGATCTATGCGTTTTCGCGTTGGGATTCAAACACAACTGCGACAGAGTTTATGAAAGGGTGACGGATGTCACGCATTTTCGACGGGAACGCCCGCTACGAATCCGCGCATCCTCATCAAGTTGGCCGCCAATGCCAGTCAATCTTCCGTGACGCGCGGCGTCAGCAGGCCGAGTTCCTCGAGATCGATGTCGGTCAGCGCATCCTCGTCGTCGGTCAATGCGTCGGGATCGGCCGGCGGCTGCGGAATGGAGAAATTCGACGGCATGCGGCCCGAAAGCAGTCCAGCCCCCTTCAGTTCCTCCATGCCAGGAAGATCGCGAATCTCTTCCAGCGCGAAATGGTCGAGGAAGGTCTCCGTCGTACCGTAGGTCACAGGGCGTCCGGGCGTCTTACGCCGGCCGCGCATGCGCACCCATTCCGTTTCCAGCAGCGTGTCGAGCGTACCTTTCGAGGTTTCGACGCCGCGGATGTCCTCGATCTCGGCACGCGTCACCGGCTGGTGATAGGCAATGATCGCCAGCACTTCGAGAGCCGCGCGGGAGAGCTTCCTTTGCTGGACGGTATCGCGGCTCATCAGGAAAGCCAGGTCGCCGGCGGTGCGGAACGCCCAGGCGTCGCCGACACGCACCAGATTGACGCCGCGCCGCGCATAGATCTGCTGCAGCTCGGCCATGGCCAGGGCAATGTTGATGCCGTCAGGGAGGCGTGCCGCGAGCTGCTTTTCGCTGACGGGTTCGGCGCTGGCGAACACGATCGCCTCGGCCATGCGCACGGCCTCGGCCAGATGCAGCCGCTCGGCCGGGTTCTGTAGCTGCTCGGCCGGATCCCGGGAAAGCGACTCCTCTTCGGGTGCATCGCCGACCTTGAACGGGATAACCGAAGCGTTGGCGCGTTCGCTCATGATGCCACCTCGACTGCCTTGATTGCCTGCGTGCGCCCGCGCAGGTAGATCGGCGCGAACGTCTGATCCTGCCGCACGTCCATCGTGCCGTCGCGCACCAGTTCCAATGTTGCCGCAAAAGAACTGGCGATTGCCGTGCGCCGCTCCTCGGGGCTGGTCATGTATGCGATCAGAAAACTTTCCAGCGCCGTCCAGTCGCTTGCAGCCCCGACCAGGCGGGTCAGGATGTCGCGCGCATCCTTGAGCGACCAGACACCGCGCCTGGCGATCGTCACATTGTTGATCGCCTGCTTCTGGCGTTGCTGGGCATAGGCGGTCAAGAGATCGTAGAGCGAGGCCGAATAGGCGTTACGCTTTTCGACGATGACCATTTCCGGCATGCCGCGCGCGAACACATCGCGGCCGAGCCGGTTGCGGTTGACCAGACGCGCCGAGGCGTCGCGCATGGCTTCCAGCCGCTTCAGGCGGAACTGCAGCACCGCCGCCAGTTCCTCACCGCTTTCGCCCTCGTCGCCGGGCTGCTTGGGGATCAGGAGCTTGGACTTGAGGAAGGCCAGCCACGCCGCCATCACCAGATAGTCGGCGGCAAGCTCCAGCCTGAGCGCCCTCGCCGTCTCGACAAAGGTCAGATATTGCTCGACCAGCGCCAGGATCGAAATGCGAGCCAGATCGGCCTACTGGGTGCGGGCAAGATGCAGCAGCAGGTCGAGCGGACCTTCGAAGCCGGCCACGTCGACAACCAGCGACGGGTCGCCGGTAACGCGTGAATCGTCATTCTCGGCCCACAGACGGTCCATCGGTGCGGCCTTCGAGGCCTTGCTTTCCAATGTCTCCGCCACTCCGTCACTTCCCTTTGCTATGCCACCGCATCGAAGTAGGTGGCGAATTCGGCACGTATTTCGGTTTCTTCGACCGTGTCACGGTTCTTTATATAGGTCAGCGCCCGCTTGGCGCGCTCCAACGACGTGCCCTCAAGCCCTGTGGTGCGCGATGCGATGCCGGCCATCTCCTCGAAAACGCCGTTGCAGTGAAGGACCAGATCGCAGCCCGCCGCAAGGATCGATGCCGCCTTTGTCGGGAAATCCCCAGAAAGTGCCTTCATCGAGGTGTCGTCGCTCATCAGCAGTCCGTCGAAGCCGATTTCGCGCCGGATGATCTCGTCGATGACCTTGCCGGAGGTGGTCGCCGGATTGTTGGGGTCGATCGCGCTGTAGACGACATGGGCTGTCATCGCCATCGGCAGATGGCTAAGCTCCTTGAACGGGGCGAAATCATGCCGCTGCAGATCGCTGAGCGAGGCATTGACCACCGGCAGTTCGAAATGCGTGTCGGCAAAGGCACGTCCATGGCCCGGAATATGCTTCATGACCGGCAGCACGCCGCCCGACATCAGCCCTTCCGCGGCTGCGCGGCCGAGCTCGATCACCGGTCGCGGATCCTTGCCATAGGCCCGCGCGCCGATGACATCGCTGGCGCCCTCGATCGGCACATCGAGCACCGGCAGGCAATCGGCTGTGATGCCGTAGCGCAGCAGGTCGAAGGCATGCAGCCGCGCCATCAGCCAGGCCGCGCGGGCGCCGGCATCATGATCGTCGCGCCACAGCGCGCCGAGCGCGCCGCCGGCGGGATAGTTCGGTGCCAGCGGCGGTCGCAAGCGCTGCACACGGCCGCCTTCCTGATCGATGAACACCAGCGCGTCCGGACGCCCTATGC
>NZ_RZRK01000763.1:0-2906 GCF_003997835.1 Mesorhizobium sp. M7A.F.Ca.CA.004.12.1.1 | reverse complement strand
GCTGATGGCGGCGCGGCCGTCCGCCTTCCACGGCGCAAACAGGTTTTTGTCGTCGAAAGCCATCTTGCCGTCCTTGACCAACGTACCGACGATGGCGGCATTCACCGTCTTCGTCATCGACCAGCCGAGCAGCGGCGTCTTGGCGGAAAAGCCCGCGCCGTAGCGCTCGGCGACGACGCGGCCATTCTTGACCACCACCACCGCCCGCATGCCGGTGCCGGTCAGCGCCGCATCGTCCAGCAGCTTGGCAACAACCGGATCCTGCGATGCCTCAACCCGCTCGCCTTCCGGCCACAGGTCGCCCATGGTGGCCGCCGACGGCTCCGCCTGGATCACAGTCCGTCGCGCCTTGCCGACATCGCCGTCCGGAACCGAAGCGCAGCCAAGCCCGTCGCGGGCGACAGCGACGCTCTTGCCGAGGAACCCGAACAGGCCGGCAGACACCGTTCCCCTGTTCTTGTCCACCGAAACACGCATTAACCGCAGCAGGGGATGCCCGGGCGCCTGCACGTCGACGGCCAGCACCTCATTGGCGTCCCGGCCGGCGATGAAGACATTCGAGCAGACGATCTTGGCCGAATAGCCGGAACCGACGCGGATCAATTCGGGCGGCGCGATGTATAGCCACGCAAACAGCGCGGCGACCGCCAGCACGATCAGACCAAGCAGCCATCTGACGATCTTGACGACGATCCGCATTTATTTCCTCCGGGCCCTGCGCGAGCCCTTATGTCATCGATTTGCCGCCATTGCTTCCGCAAATCACAATGCTTGTCGAGCGCCATCAACGGATTATCAACCATGATCGGCGATCACAGGATATGCTGAGCGATGCTGTGGGGCGATCGCTCGGAGGGGGCCCAATCACAAGCCGGCCATCAGGTATAGACCCATCAGCGACCGGCTGAATCCGGCTCGGGAATTGCGATGCGCCGTCTTGCGGGCCTCATTATGCTAGCGCTGCTTGGCGCGTGCTCGACAGTAGACGATCTCTCGCCACTGTCGCCGTCGGCGTCGAGCAGCCCGACGGTCACTGTCCGGGCGCCGCGCTTTGCCGATTCCAAGCCGCATGAATGGGAGAGCGGCGCGCCGTGGAACTATGCCGTCCACGGCACCGATGTTTCCAAATACCAGACCTCGGTCGACTGGCCGGCGGCCAAGGCCAGCGGCATCTCCTTCGCCTTCATCAAGGCGACCGAGGGCGGCGATCGCTTCGATGAATACTTCAACGAGCATTGGACCCGGACCAAAGCTGCGGGCGTTCCCCGCGCCGCCTATCACTTCTACTATTTCTGCACCCCGGCTGCCGTGCAGGCGCGCTGGTTCATCCGCAACGTCCCCGTCGATCGCTCGGCGATGCCGCCGGTCCTCGACATGGAATGGAACCCACAATCGCCGACCTGCAGGCTGCGTCCCGACGCCGCCACGGTGCGCGCGGAGATGACCACCTTCCTCGAGATCGTCGAACGCCACTACGGCAAGAAGCCGATCATCTACACCTCGGTCGACTTCTTCGACGACAACGGCCTGGCGGGGTTTCGCGGCTATCCGTACTGGCTGCGTTCTGTCGCCGGCCATCCACGTGAGAAATACGGCAGCCACCCCTTCACATTCTGGCAGTACACAGGAACCGGGATCATTCCGGGCATGACCGGCAAGGCCGACATCAACGTCTTCAACGGCAGTGAAGCCACCTGGAACAAGTGGCTGCGGCAGAACACCCGTTGACACCGGTTCAACGGCAGCACCGCCATGGATCAAATCACTCCAGCAGAGCTTCCGTTGAACCGGTGCAACGGCAGCGAGTCCGTCCGAGATAAGAAGCTCCGCAGAACACTGTTGACACCGGTGCAACGGCAGAGAAGCCGGCGGAATAAGGGGCTGCGGCACAAGAACCGTTGACACCGGGCCTGCCGCCTGCTTTTCGACACAGCCAGCGGTGAAAAGTGCAACCGCCGGCAATTCAGGGCGTTGGGCCTCCGGGGGAGCACAACAACTGCCCGCTATTCGTTTCGAGAGGAAGCTGATGCGACTGCGTTCCAAAGTCCTCGCGGCTGCGCTGACCCTGTGTGCCACGGCCTTGCCGGCGATGGCGCAGGAATGCGGCGGCGACTTCGAGACGTGGAAGCAGGGCGTCGCCGCGGAAGCCAAGGCGGCCGGCGTCGGCACTGCCGGTCTCGACGCCCTTGAAGCGGCAACCTTCGACGACAAGGTGTTGGCACGCGACCGCGCCCAGGGCGTCTTCACCCAAACCTTTGTCGAGTTTTCCAACCGCATGATCTCGGCCTATCGCCTGAAGCAAGGTGCGGCGAACATGAAGAAATACGCGGATGTCTTCGCCCGCGCCGACCAGCAGTTCGGCGTTCAGGCGCCGATCATCGCCGCCTTCTGGGCGCTGGAGACCGATTTCGGCGCCGTGCAGGGCGACTTCCACACGCTGAGCGCCCTGGTGACGCTGTCGCATGATTGCCGCCGCCCGCAACTGTTTCGGCCTCAGTTGATACCGCTTCTGCAATTGATCGATCGCGGCGTGCTGCCGGCCGATGTCAGGGGCGCCTGGGCCGGCGAGATCGGCCAGACGCAGATCCTGCCCTCAGATTATCTGGCACGCGGCGTCGACGGCGACGGCGACGGCAAGATCGACCTGCGCGGCAGCGTGCCCGATGTGATCATGACCACCGCCAACAAAGTGCTGTCGCGCGGCTGGAAACGCGACCAGCCCTGGATCCAGGAAGTCCGCGTGCCCGAAGACATGCCGTGGGACCAGACCGGTCGCACCAACAAGCTGCCGCTGTCGCAGTGGGCGCAATGGGGCGTCACCTACCCCAGCGGCGCGCCGCTGGTCGACAACGGCCTCAAGGCAGGCTTGGCGCTGCCGATGGGCCGTAAGGGGCCCGCCTTCCTAG
>NZ_RZRK01000762.1:0-2911 GCF_003997835.1 Mesorhizobium sp. M7A.F.Ca.CA.004.12.1.1 | reverse complement strand
GCCGTCCATCAAGCTTTTTGAGCCATGGGTTTTCGATATGAGCCTGGAATCCGTTCGTGCCTTCTTCGCCACCCACGCGCCCGATATCGACGTCGTTGTCACGGAAGCGAGCTCGGCGACGGTGATGTTGGCGGCCGAGGCGCATGGCGTGCTGCCGGCCCAGATCGCCAAGACGATCTGCCTGCGCGTCGGCGACCGCACCATGCTGGTGGTGACCAGCGGCATCGCCAGACTGGACAACCGCAAATTCAAGGACCAGTTCGGCGGCAAGCCGCGCATGCTCGACGCCGCCGAGGTTGTCGAAGCGACCAGCCACCCGGTCGGCGGCGTCTGCCCGTTCGGCCTGCCGGCGCCGCTGCCGGTCTATTGCGACGTATCGCTGCGCGAGTTTGACGAAGTGGTGCCTGCGGCAGGCGCCACCAACGCCGCGGTGCGGATTGCACCGCAGCGCATGGTCGATCTCACCGGCGCTGAATGGGTGGATGTCTGTCAGGGCTAGGTTGAGGTCCCAGATTGGGCGTGAACAGCTGGCACGGACACCGGCTGACGACGGCAGTCACAGCCTACCATGCCGATCAGAATTTGTAGCTCAAGCTCGCGGAAACCGTATGGGTGCTTGGCTTCAAGATGGTTGGCCCAAGCTGGTCGTTCGCAAAATCGTGACTGCCGAAATGAGCATATGCATAATCGACGCCGACAATCCACTTCTCGTTGAGCGCATAGTCGACACCAGCGCCAATGGTCCAGCCAATGTAGGTTCGGCTTTGAGGATCGCTGCGATCCCCCGTGGTGGAATAGAAGACGTCATTTGCGTGCAGAAAAGCGATGCCGCCCTTTACATAAGGCATGAACCTATCTGCCGCGTAGCCAACCTTTGCAACAATGTGAGCTTGCCAGTCCGTGTGTACATTGATCTCTTCGTCATCAAACGTACTGTCCGCACCCTCGTTGAAAACTGCAACCAGCGATGCCTCGCCGCCGAGTACGAAATTGTTCGCGAACTGATAATTGTATCCGACTTTGCCACCAATTTCGGCTGACGTGTTGTCGGCATTGTAGCCGGAAGGATCATAGTTCGGGATGTCGAAATCACCCTTCAGGTAGTTCACCCCGGCGACGATACCCACATAGCCCCCAGTCCAGATGAAACCGGCAGGCGCCACATCCTGCGATGGCACATTGATGATCGGGTCGGCGGCAAGCGCCCCGCCCGTGAGGGCCAAAAGCAGTGCTGAAGAGAGAATGATCGTCTTCATGATATCCCCAAGATTCTACGCTGCTTAATCTACACACCAGCCCAAGCTTGAAAAGCGCTTCCATGTGATTGGAAACGTTTGGAATATGAGCGTTGTGAAACTGCCACACATTCGTGAATCGAGTTGAACTCAAGGTTTCAAGCGATTCAACGCGCCAATCGGCTTCCATCTCGTGCCGCCGACAGCCTCAATTCGTGTCGAAGAGCTGGAACTTTTGGTCTGTGCTACCCTTCGGGTGTCCGGAAAGGTGTCTCGTGGAAAGGCGGAAAGGACTTTTGGGGGCAAGTCCTGCTTTGAAATGGTCGGAGTGGCCGGATTCGAACCGACGACCCCTTGACCCCCAGTCAAGTGCGCTACCGGGCTGCGCTACACTCCGGACCGGTCGCGATGTATCGTGATAACCCCGTGCGGGTCAACCGAATTCCGCGACTTTTATCCCGCTGCGATTGCCGGTGCCGGCGAGCCCTGCAAGGCAGGCCGAAACAGCAGTTGATGGCGGTATTCCAGCGCGATGGCGCCCCAGATCAGGCCGAGCAGCAGGTAGACATGGCGCCAGTGGTCGATGTCGATGAAGGTGCCCAGCCCTATATTGCCGATGAAGGCGACGTAGGCGCACAGGAGATAGGGCTGCCACGGCCGGTCGCGCAGCAGGATGCGGAAGCCGGCTGCTATCGTCCACAAGACGAGCGCCAGGAACGACACGAAGCCGAGCCAGCCATAATCCATCAGCATCTTCAGCCAGATATCGTGGGTGTCTTCACCGAAGATCGTGCCGAAGACCAGCGGGCCGATGCCAAACGGATGCTCCATCGCCATCTGGAAGCCGATGCCGTAGCGGGCGAAGCGGCCGAGGCGGGCGGTGTCGTAGCTCTGTTCGAGCTGGGCACGGTTGGAGAACATCTCCGACACGCCGGGCAGCTGCAGGATGACGATCATGGCGACGACCAGCAGCGCCAGTGCGGCCATCGTCATCACCACCACACGCAGCCGGAACTTGCCGCTGGCGCTCTGCAGGAACAGGCAGCCGGTGAGCAGGACGGCCGAGACGGTGAACATGCCCCAGGCGCCGCGCGAGAAGGAGAAGAAGATGCCGGCGGTGATGATCAGCAGCGGCACCGCCAGCAGCGGCATGCGTGTCGCCGGTCCGGTCAAAAGCAGATAGAGCAGATAGATGCCGGGCAGCACCAGGAACGGGCCGAACAC
This sequence comes from Mesorhizobium sp. M7A.F.Ca.CA.004.12.1.1, assembly GCF_003997835.1. Classification (NCBI taxonomy): domain Bacteria; kingdom Pseudomonadati; phylum Pseudomonadota; class Alphaproteobacteria; order Hyphomicrobiales; family Phyllobacteriaceae; genus Mesorhizobium; species Mesorhizobium sp. M7A.F.Ca.CA.004.12.1.1. The sequence continues at coordinate 452 of NZ_RZRK01000762.1, read as the reverse complement.
GTTCGGGTCCTGGAAGGCGCCGGCGGCGCGATCGTATTTGGTGAACATCTCCGCGCCCGGAAAGGCATGGAAATAGCCTGCAATGCCAAGCAGCGATGTGGCCACTGCCGAGACCACATAGGCAATGAAGATCAGCCGGTAGAGGCTCGGCTGTACGGCGGTGATCGATGCGAAGAACACCGCGCTGAAGGCGAGAAACAGCGACACGGCGAGATAGAGCGGCGTGTTGGCGAGGTCCGCCATCTGCGTCATGGAGATCATGCCGCCGATGTTCATCGTCACCAGCAGCACCAATAAGGGCGTGGCCGCGCGGGAAATCCTCAGGCCGAAAAGCGCCCAGATGGCGATCAGCCCGGCCATGTAGAGCTCATAGGGCGCCGGCTCGCTGATGACGAAGCCCGACAGCAAGGGGCCGGTGCTGTTCCATCAGAAGCGGCACGGCTTCAACAACG
>NZ_RZRK01000761.1:0-2913 GCF_003997835.1 Mesorhizobium sp. M7A.F.Ca.CA.004.12.1.1 | reverse complement strand
GACCAGATGCAGCAGCGGGATGAGCAGCAGGATGGAGATGCCCTCGGTCAGGCTGCCGAGGATGAGGAAGAAAAGCGCCGTCCATGTTCGCCGGCCGCCGATCCGGGCAATGGCGGCGCCGAATGCGGCAATTTCTCGAAACAGCGACAGGCGAAGGGTTGGGGGCTTCGACATGGTTGCGCTTACGACCGCCGGCTGCCAGCCGACAGATCCTTTTCGATCAGTTCCACGGCTTCACCGATCCTGTCCAGGCCCGTCGGGACTTCCAGCCGCCGCACGCCGATATGGTTGGCAATCCATGAACATTGCCGAAGATGCGCCGCCGCGAAGTCGTCGGGGAGGGCCGCGCGGCCGAAGCGCGTCACATAGGAGAATTTGATGATGGCCGGCAGGGCGGCAATGGCGGGCAAGGGCGTGATGCCAGCCCTTTCGCCGCGCTTGAGGATATAGATCCTGGTCGCCGGCACCTTGTCGCCCGAAAAGTCACCGTTCAGGCGATGCTGCATCTTGTCGATCGCCGGATGCACTTGCGGCCGCACTTCCGCTTCCCCGAGCGAGATCGCCGCCGCGGCGTCGGCCGCCAGCTTGATCTGCGGAAAGCCCGGAACGGTCATTGGCTCACTCGGATTGGCGAGGTCCAGCGCCACCACGTCATCGGTAAGCAGTCGATGCCCGGCCCGGATCATCGCACTTGCGGTCGTCGACTTGCCGGCACCCTTGTCACCCATGAAGATGGCGCTCGTGCCGGCGGCGGCGATGGCGCTGGCATGCAGGACAAGCAGGCCGCGCCGGTGCAAGAGCAGCGCCATGACCGGGCCGAGCAGCGGAAACGCCAGCAGCGCGTCGTCGACGCCGGGCGCCGGTTCAATGTCGATACGGTTGGAATCGGTGATCAGGAACGCGCCCACGGCATGCCAGGCCAGATATTGCCGGTCCGCCTCGAAGCGAAAGTCGGTCGCGGCTTCGGGCGCCGGCTTTGGCAGGTCGATCGCGCCGACGGCGATCACGACATCCGCCGCCCCGGGCGGCGCCGGCTGCAGTTCGGGTAACATCACCTCCGACGCGATGGTCAGACCATAGGCGCGGTAGAAGCGGCGTTCTCGCATTGCCCGGCCATGCGGACGGGGATTATCACTGTATGCGGCCATCGGCTCGTTGCGCGGCATCACGTGGGGCTCCCGCCGTGCGGGAGTTGCCGCAGCCAGAGCGACAGCGAGGCCGAGCGCCAGACATACTGGACATCCAGGGGGGCTGCCTGATCGGGCTGGCGCAGCAGTCGCGCATAGGCAGCACTCACTTGCGGCAGATTGACATAAGGCGCGATGCGGCCTGCATCCGAGACCAGCAGCTGTTCCAGGAGGTCGCGATGATTGCGCAGCATGCCGTTGACGAGATTGGCGGTGAAGTCGATCTTGTCGCGTCGCCACTGCACCGCCTCCGGCAATACGCCTTGCATGGCGCGACGCAGCACATAGCGACCAAAGCCGTGGCTCAGCTTCTCCTCGCCCGGCAATGCCAGGCAGAACTCGACCAGCGGCTTGTCCCAGAATGGGTATCGCGGCTCGACGCCGAAATTGGCGGCGGCCTTGTCGAGAACCTCGAAAGCATGCGGGACATAGCCGTTCGACAGGATCCAGCGATGGCTCAAGGCGTCGCTGGCCTGAACGCCGGGCGGCATATAGCCGGCCCGGTGAAACCGGTCGACAAGCTCGGTGCGCTTGGCAAGGTCCGGATTGATCAGGTCGCGCCAGCTTCGTGCGCGCTGCACGTGCGCGGGCTTGCGGATCCTGTTCAGGGCACGGTTGGCCAGATGCCTCAGCTTGGCGATGCGCCAGGCCGGCCCGTAGAGGGTCAGGAACTGGAGATAAAGGCCAAGCGTGCTGTCGCCATAGGTATTGGAGGCGCTGCGGACCTCGCGCCACAGATCCATCCATCGGCCGCCATTCGCAAGCTCGTGCAGGTGACCATGGCCTTGGGAAACGACCTCGTCGCCGCCATGGCCGTCCAGCAGCACCTTGATGCCCTTGGCGCCGGCAGTCCGGTAGACACCGCGGGTGAGCGTCAGGCCCGGCGCCAGGAACGTTCCTTCCTGTTCTTCCAGCACGCGTTCGAATTCGGCGAATGGGGCATAGTTGCCGACCGGGATCAGTGTCGCGTCGACCTTCTGCTGGTCGAGAACGGCATCGATGAAGGGCCGCTCGTCCATCGGCGAGCCCTTCTCGAAAACCAGCGAGAAGGTCGGCAGCTTCGGCTTGCGCGCAGCGGCATTCTGCAGGCCGGCGACACAGGCGATAGATGAGGAATCGAGGCCGCCGCTCAGCATTGCGCCGACTGCCGAGGTCCCTCGCATGCGGTTGCGCACCGATTGCGAGAACAGATGGGCGAATTCCTCCGATGCATCCGACCGCAAGGGCCGCGCCGACGGCTCGATCTGCCAGTATCGACGCAACATCACCTGTTGCGCGGTGACGGTCAGGCTGTGGCGGGCCGGCAGGCTGAATATATCGCTGTAGGGGGTCGACTGCGGGTCGTCGGGAAGCCCGGCCAGGAAGCCGGAGATCTGGCGCTCGCTGACACGTGCGCGGATACCTTCGACGCCCAGGATCGGCCCGATCTCGGACGCGAAGGCAAAACGCCGGTCCGCCGCGTGGTAGTAGAACGGCTTGACGCCAAAATGATCGCGCGCGCAAAACAGCGATTGCCGCTCGTCATCCCAGATGGCGAACGCGAAATCGCCTTGCAGATGCTCCGGACAGGCTTCGCCCCAACGCAGATAGGCCCGCATCAGCACCATCGCGTCGGCCACCGACTGGTCGCGGATACCGAGCCTGGCCAGCAACTCGTCACGGTTGTCCAGCCGGCAATCGGCGGTGATGGCGAGCCGGCCGCCAGCCATCGTCAAAGGGCCTGGGC
>NZ_RZRK01000760.1:0-2916 GCF_003997835.1 Mesorhizobium sp. M7A.F.Ca.CA.004.12.1.1 | reverse complement strand
GGCGCGGGCGGCCGCCGGCCTCGCCGACAACGACTTCGACTTCGTCATCATGAACCCGCCTTTCAATGCCCCCCGGGACCGCGCCACATCGGATCGCCTGCGAAAGGAAGCCCATGTCATGGAGGACGGGCTGTTCGAGAGCTGGATCAGAAGTGCGGCGGCGGTGGTGAGGCCGCGCGGCGGGCTCGCCGTAATCGCCCGGCCCGAACAGCTCGGCGCCATTCTCGATGCGATCGCCGGCCGCTTCGGCGATGCCGAGATGCTCGCCGTCCACCCTCGTCCCGATGCGGCGGCGATCCGCATCGTCGTGCGGGCAGCGCTCGGGGCGCGGGGAAAGCTTGCCATACGCCCGCCCCTAATGCTCCACACGCAGTCAGGCAACGGCCCCGACGAGCGCAGCGAAATGATCACCAACGGCCTCGCCTCGCTGTTCGGAGATTGAGCTATTCTGCCCGGCGACATTGCCGTTGGCCGGGAAATCCCTACATGCCTGCAACCCACCGACCGGAGACCGCGCCCTCGTGAAACGCCTTATCAACCGCCTGCTGCCGAAATCCTGGCGCTCCACCGTCGTCACCATTCCGGTGATCCGGCTGCACGGCACCATCATGGCAGGCGGTGGCCAGTTTCGGCCGAGCCTGTCGCTGGCTTCCACCGCCGGCCTCATCGAGAAGGCGTTCTCCTACGACGCGCCGGCGGTCGCCATCTCGATCAATTCGCCGGGCGGCTCGCCGGTGCAGTCTCGGCTGATCTTCAAGCGCATCCGTGACCTGGCCACGGAAAAGAACAAAAAGGTACTGGTCTTCGTCGAGGATGTCGCGGCGTCGGGCGGCTACATGATCGCGGTCGCCGGTGACGAGATCTTCGCCGATCCGTCGTCCATCGTCGGTTCGATCGGCGTGGTATCGGCCTCGTTCGGCTTCCCTGAACTGATGAAAAAGATCGGTGTCGAGCGCCGTGTCCACACCGCCGGCCAGAACAAGGCGGTGCTCGATCCGTTCAAGCCCGAGAAGAAGGAAGATGTCGAACGGCTGAAGGCGCTGCAGCTCGAGGTGCACGCAACCTTCATCGACCTCGTCAAGGAGCGGCGCGGCACGAAACTGAAGGACGACCCGGACCTGTTCACCGGCCTGTTCTGGACCGGCATCAAGGGCCTCGAACTCGGTCTGGTCGATGCGCTCGGCGACATGCGCACTGTGCTCAAGACCCGTTTCGGGGCGAAAACCCAGCTCAGGCTGATCACGACACCGCGCGGTTTTCTTAGCCGCTTCGGCCTGTTCGGCTCAAGCAAGGGCTTTTCAGCGCCCGATATCGTAGCCGCTGCCGCCAGCGGCGTGATCGATGCGGCGGAAGAGCGCGCATTGTGGTCTCGCTTCGGGCTTTGAAAACCCGGCAAAACCGTCTAGCATGAGAGCTTGAGTTTCATGCATGTCGTGTCCCCAAAACCGGGTCGACATGCATCAACCGACCCGACCGGCCGCCTTCGCCGGCCCAGCGTGGGAGGAGTTTTGGCATGCCGCAGATCATTTTCTTCGCCGTCGTTGGCGTTGCCGCTTATTTCGGCTACCGCACCTTCATTAGGGAAGCCGAGCGCGTGACCGCCAAGGTGCGGCGCACAGAAAAGCAGACGGCCAACGGCGCGATCGGAACGCTGGTCAAGGATCCGAAGACCGGCGAATACCGACTGGCCAAGGACTGACCATCATTTCGCTTACATCAAACGCAGTGGACACCGCTTTCGGTGTGCGCACTTGGCCTGCGTACGCCAAAATCAATCTTGCGCTGCATGTCACCGGCAGGCGCCCTGACGGCTATCATCTGATAGAAAGCCTAGCGGTGTTCACGCGTTTTGGCGACAGGGTCGAAATCGCGCCCGCCGACAGCGATGAGTTTGCCGTGTCCGGCCGCTACGCACCGGCCGTTCCAGTCGACGCAAGCAATCTTGTGCTTAGGGCGCGCGATGCCCTGCGGCAGACAGCCGGGCACGAGAGAACACCGCCGGTTGCCATCCGGCTCGAAAAGAACCTGCCGGTTGCCTCCGGCGTCGGCGGCGGTTCGAGCGACGCGGCGACCGTGCTGCGCGGGCTGGTGGAGACATGGGCGCTGGACATCGACGGCGCAGAGCTGGCGCGGATCGGCCTTTCGCTTGGCGCCGATGTGCCGATGTGCCTGGCGGCAAAGCCGCTGGTAGCGCGCGGCATCGGGGATGAACTGTCGATGGTGCCGGATTTTTCGGCGCTTGGCCTGGTGCTGGTCAATCCAGGCACCCCGGTGTCGGCGGCGGATGTCTTTGCAGCGCTTTCGCGGCGCGACAATGAGGCCTTGCCGCCCCTGCCGCGCGGCATCGATTTTCACAGCCTGCGCAACTGGCTGGAGATTACTCGCAACGATCTCGAGCCCGCGGCGCTAGCGATGCAGCCCGCCATCGGCAGGGCGCTTTCCTGGCTGAACAAGGCCGGATCGGGTTTTTCACGGATGTCCGGGTCCGGCGCCACCTGCTTCGGCCTGTTCGAGACCGGCAATGTCGCCAAGCGTGCCGCTGCCGAGATCCGCGGCCGCCAGCCCGACTGGTTCGTCGCGGCGACGCGCACCATCGCATCGGAGGGCGCAGATGGCCAGAATTGACGAGAGCCGCTCCTTCATTCCCGTGCGCATCGCGGTGCTGACCGTTTCGGACACGCGCAGCCTCGCCGACGACAAATCCGGCCAGACGCTGGCCGACCGCATCACCGAGGCCGGCCATCTGCTGGCGGCCCGCGATATCGTCACCGACGACCGCGAGAAAATCCGCGACACGGTTCTGGCGTGGTCACAGGACAAGAATATCGATGTCGTCATCACCACCGGCGGTACCGGCTTCACAGGCCGTGACGTGACGCCGGACGCGCTGGAGCCGATCTTCGAAAAGCGCATGGA
>NZ_RZRK01000075.1:0-12770 GCF_003997835.1 Mesorhizobium sp. M7A.F.Ca.CA.004.12.1.1 | reverse complement strand
GTACAAGATGATCGCGCTGGTGCAGGGCCCGCTGGATGTCTCCGGCCTGATCACCCACCGCATCGGCATCGACGATTTTCAGATCGGTTTCGATGCGATGAAGAGCGGCAGTTCCGGCAAGGTGGTGATGGACTGGTAGGGATTGCCTTGGCCGCTATTCAGGAAAAGCTGACGACAGCACCTCTGGTCCGCCGGACATTTTCCAACTAGGGGAACATGGCTGGGTGGAGAGCTATGGCTCCGCTACGTGCGCTCGCTAATCATATACGGCGACGTATCGCGGCCCACCCGGTGACGGTCGATGGGGCAATTCGCTTCAGTCGATGACGGAAACCCGGTGAACCGATGCTGAGGCCCCGACGCGATCGTCTATTTCCTATGATCTGCGATTGAGGTCGAGGTGTTGCCGCTTTCAGCGGGTAAGATGCGATAGACGACTTCCGGTACCCTTCCGGTCAGCGAAAAGGAAGGCAACGAGCCGCATTGCCTCAAGCAAAATGTTACCAATAGTGTCCTGTTCCAAAGGGGATGGACAGGTCGTGCCATTCCGGTTCGGGGGAAGGATGGCGCGGCTCAGCATGGCGACACGGTGAAGCGGCGATCGTGGAGCTTTATTGCGGCGTTGACAAGCGGCGCATTCTGGATGAGTTCGAGGCGGTAACCGGCTATTATTCGCAAGCGCGCGATCCGTCTTATGAACCGTCGTGAGCAGAGGCCGTCTGCGGGCAAGAGCCGCAGCCGCTGTTACGGCAGCGATGTCCGCGACGCGCTCATCGTGTTGTGGGAGGATTCGGAGCGGCTGGGTCCGCATCGACGCTCGCGGCGGCCAGCGCCGCCGGGCAGGAATGAGTTCGCAGTTCGCCGCTCGGTGCCAGCCCGCACCTTCGGCGATTGGAAAGATCCGCCGCCCGGCTTTGTTGAGCGCATTCGGGCACGTCTTCGTCAGGGAGCTTCGTGCAGACGATAGTGCTGACCGGATTGCCGCCGGCTGGACCGATTGCATTCCGCTCCGCACGCGCGACAGCGGCAATGTGATCATGGCGATCAAGCAGGCCCGCTCCCGGTTTCGCTGACCCTGTGCTGCTGTTTGCCGGCATCCGCCCGCACAGGAAGAGCTTGTAAAAGCGGTCGGTGCGGAAATCGAGGAGCCGTTGGTCGTCGATCTTCAGCCTGAACGCGGTCGTTTGCTGGTGCCGCAAATCGGCTGTTGCATGTACATCCCTGTCAGACGTCAGTTTTCCTCGCCTATTTTGGTGTCGAGCGCGAAGTGCTCCAACCAGATTGCAAGGCTTTTTGGAAATGAGAGCGGCTTTGCGCAGGGCGCTCCGTTGTTGAGCATTCAAGCTACCAAGCCAATGACGCGCAGGTTCCACCAGGCTCGCCAGCCTTGAAGGACAGCGAAAAAAGCAGAGCACGACAGACACAACAGTGCATCAGGACGCCGCAGTCGTTGAAGATGGTGCGCTGCATCCATACCGTGGATGCATTCGATCCAAATAATCGATTTGTTCAATCAGTTTCTCGAAAGCTAACCCTACCCTCTGTGGGAATCGGGCTCTGAGCCGCGACGCTGCCTTGCGAGCGCAGGGGCTGCACGTAGGAGAGATGATGCAACGAGAAATCGCACGCGGGTTGCTGGCCTCGTGGGTTCGCCGACCGGCGTATTTGAGCCCGTCAGTTGGTCCTCACCCGCGCCTATTGCCACCGAGCGACTTGCATGTCCCTCCGACTCGGACCAGTTCCGAGAGCTGCGACGAGTTGCGCGCCGTGTGCTCCGATCAGATGGCCGCCGGTGACGCGTTCGATGGGCCGTCCCTCTTCGAGAGGAGATGAAATGCGAACGCTGCTCGTGGATCATCATGCGGATCTTGCGCGCGCCATGCGACTTGCGCTCGGGGATGGCGGCTTCGTCGTTGATGTCGTTGGTACTCTGGAACTGGCTTCGAGTGCATTTTCTTGCGCCAGCTATGAAATTCTCCTGCTGGAATTGGCTCTGCCAGATGGCGATGGCTTGGGTTGGCTGAGGCAGTTGAGGACCCACGGGCATTCAGTTCCTGCCGTCATTATGAGCAGCCTTAACGATCTCGATAAGCGAATTGCGATCTTCAACGGTGGTGCGGACGACTTTCTGCTCAAACCCATCTCTACCGATGAGCTTATTGCCAGAATGAGAGCCATTCTGCGCCGGGCGACACAGATGACCGACCTGAGGCTCGTATTTGGCAATCTCGACTTTGATCCGGTCGCCCGCCAGGTTTTCGTTGATGGGCACCCAATGATGATCGCACGTCGCGAACTCTGTGTTCTAGAGCACCTGCTTAACCGGGCAGGCCGCATCGTGCCCCGTGCGCAATTGGAAGATCACCTCTATTCATTCAACGACGACGTGTCTGCCAACGCGCTTGAAGTCGGAATTTATCGTTTACGGGGACATCTGACCAGATCAGGTGCAACGCCACGGATCAAGACCATCCGAGGCATTGGTTACATCCTAGAATTGACTGACGCCTCGTCCGCATAGTTTGTCGAATCGAAAGAAGATCTATTTTGCTGATCCTTCAACATCCTTGCGCTGCGCTCAATTGGCGGGCGATCGCCAACAAGGTTACAAGACCTGCAGTGCCCCGTTACCTGGGCCATCTCCTCTGCGCGCTTATTGTGACTTTCCCACTTGGTGTCGCGGCGCAAAACAAGCAGGACAAAGGCCCGCCGCATGCGGCTTCGAATAGCATCAACGCCACGCTGACCCTTTCCTCTTCGCTCGGGGAGACCGTTCATCTGCCCGGGCCAGCCACGACCATCTTTGTTGCTGACCCCACGATCGCGGATTTTCAGGCGCCATCGAGCAAAACAATCTTCGTCTTTGGCAAGAAATCGGGGCGGACCAGCCTATTCGCCTTGGATGGCAATGGCGAGCCTCTCGCCGAATTGCGTATCGTTGTCACGCAACCGATCGGGGATTTACGCGCCATGTTGCGGGAGCAGGTCGGCGACTATCCCATCCGCGTCAACTATACGCCGCGCGGCGCAATCCTTAGCGGGACGGCGCCCGACGCAGAGGTCGCCGACACCGCAAAAAGAGTCACTGAGCAATATCTGGGCGACGGAGCGCAAGTCGTCAACAACATCAAGGTCGCTGGATCCCTGCAAGTTAACCTCAGCGTGCGCGTAGCCGAAGTCTCACGCAGCGCCATGAAGTCACTCGGCGTCAACTTGTCCGCCTTCGGTCAAATCGGCAATTTCAAAGTGGGCGTTCTAAGCGGAAGCGCTGCAAGCGCTGGGTCTGGTTCAACCCAGGGTGGCGGTACAGCAGAAATCGGATTCGACAACGGTGCCGTCAACGTCAGCGCGGTTCTCGACGCGCTCGCCAAGGAGCATATAGCTTCCGTCCTGGCTGAGCCGAACCTCACCGCTATGTCGGGTGAAAAGGCCAGCTTTCTCGCGGGCGGCGAATTTCCCATTCCTGTCCTGCAGGAAAACAGGCAGGTATCGGTTGAATTCCGTCACTTCGGCGTCAGTCTGGAATTTGTGCCGACAGTTCTCAGCAACAATCAAATCAACATTCACGTAACGCCCGAAGTCAGTGAACTGTCGACGCAAGGTGCCGTGCAAATCAACGGAATTTCCGTGCCGGCAGTTTCCACGCGCCGAGCCGATACGGTCGTCGAACTCGCCAGCGGCCAGAGCTTCGCAATCGGCGGTCTAATCAGGCGGAACGTCAACAATGATGTCAGGGCCTTTCCCTGGCTCGGAGAACTGGCGATCCTGGGACCGCTTTTTCGCTCGACCTCGTTTCAAAAAGAGGAGTCAGAACTGGTCATTCTAGTTACGCCTTACATTGTAAGACCAGGCTCCAACCCAAACCAGATGAGCGCACCGACCGAGCGGGCGGCACCGGCTTTGAACGGAGGGGGCGCTCCGACGAATTCCGTGACAAGTCCCCCGCGAGACCGCGCTGCTATCCGTGCGGGCGCGCCAAGCGCCCAGGGCGGTCTCGGCTTCATCATCGAATAGTGTCATCCAAAGATGTTGCGTTTTATAATCCTCTTTGTCGCTCTGGCACCAAGCGTAAGTGGCTGCACAAGCACTACGCCAGTTGATGTCGAACCATCGGCACCAATGCTTGTCCGAGAGGAGACCACCGTCCTGACGTTGCAAAGCCTGCGCGCTTCCGAACGGCAGCGTTTGCGTGTTTTCCTAGACAAGGCCAGTCGCGGCCGGTTCGATGCCATCCACCTCCTCATCAGCGGTTCGCCCCAGCTCAGCGCAGGGGTAGCCCATCAGGCCAGGCAGTTGGCAATCGAAGAAGACAACATTCAATTGCGCGATCAACACGACGCCGGCTCAGTGCGAATTGAGGCGATTGTCTATCACGCCCGTCCGCCGGTCTGTCCCTCATATGGTGCCTTACCCAATGAAGAATCCTTCAAACAGCCGCTTGGTTGTTCGACAGGACATAACCTGGCCGTGATGGTCAACGATCCGCGCGATCTGCTCGACAATCAGGCCGTCAAGGCCGGCGATGGCGATCGTGCTTCTGTACCAGTTGCAACTTACAGAACATTCGGGACGGATAAAGGTGGCTGATACCGCCCTTATCTCGGCAGCACTCCTACCGGAGATTGAAAGCTTCCAATCGCGTCCTGATCTAAAATAAAAGGAACCGCTGGATGCAATATAGGCGCTATATCGAGGGCCTTAGGGCCGTTGCTGTACTTCCGGTCGTACTCTTTCATTTCGGAATTTCGGCGATCCCGGGTGGCTTTAGCGGGGTCGATATCTTCTTCGTCATCTCCGGCTACCTAACCAGCGGAAGCCTCCTGGATGACCTTGAACGCGGCCAATTTTCCATCGTCAACTTCTACTGGCGCCGTGCCCGGCGCATTCTGCCGGCGCTCGTCTTTGTGATGCTTCTCACCTGCATTGCGGCATTGTTCATTCTTCTGCCACCGGATCTGCGCGGATTCAGTCTTAGCATCATAGCTACCTCGACCTTCTGGTCGAACGTTTTCTTCTGGAAAACGTCAAGTTACTTCTCTATCGATGCCGCGCTTCTACCACTGTTGCACACTTGGCCGCTTTCCGTAGCGGAGCAGTACTACATCTTCGCACCAATCCTGATGTTCCTAATCTATCGCTACATCGGGAAGCGCTGGCTGACGACACTTCTTCCGATAATTCTCTGCAGCTTCGTAGTGGCGGTGATGGCGACATCGCTGGCACCCACCGCCGGATTCTATCTGCTGCCGACCCGAATCTGGGAACTCATGTTGGGCGCCCTGCTCATGCTCAAATGCCCCTCGCCGCTGGGCAACCGATTCCTGATGGAGTCGGTGGGGGTGGCCGGATTTGGCCTTCTCGCCATCGGGTTCTTCGCGATTTCGGCGAGTGATCCGTTCCCAGGCTACAACGCCTTGTATCCATGCATCGGAACGGCCCTTCTGATCTATGTTGGCCAAAATACCCCCTCGACGGTCGCCACCCGCATGCTCGAAGTCAGGCCGCTGGTCTGGATTGGGCTCATCTCGTATTCGTTGTATCTTGTTCACTGGCCTCTCAATGCGTTCGCGCACTATCTTTCGTTCCAAAAACTCGATCCGTTGATGACCGGTGCGATGTTGGTGGCAAGCCTCGCATTGGCTGCATTCTCCTGGAAGTTTGTAGAGCAGCCGTTTCGACAGAAGAGGGCCTTCACCTCCCCGGGGCCTATCTTCGCCTTTTCAGCGCTCGCGATCGTTGTCCTTTGTGCCGGCGGAGCGGCGGGGGCGCTCGGCAACGGCTTTCCGCAACGGTTTCCGGACTATGTCCAGCGGCGCATTTCCGTCGGGGACTGGAGGAATGGCATCTGTTTCAACGAGGGCACCAGCCGGATCGAAAGCTGGAATATGGAGGATTGCACGCGCACCAGCGGTTTTCCAACAACGGTTTTTTTGTGGGGCGACTCCTTCGCCGCGCACTATGTTTCCGGCTTGGGTGCTAACATAAATCGATTGCAGGCGAACATCGTTGAATATACGTACGCCAGCTGCGCGCCGATACTCTATTACTACCCGTACGATCGTCTTGATTGTGTCCGGTTCAATCGCAAGGCCTTGGACGTCATCTTGGAAGCGGACATCAAGACGGTTATCCTCAGCGGTAGATGGAGTGACTATGAGGTCAGAGGTTTCGACGGTCTTCAGCAAACAATCGCTACGCTTCGTGCCCTGGGCGTGCGCGTGTTTGTCATCGGCCAGTCTCCGCAGTTCCCAACTGACGTCCGGAAAATTGCGTTCTTCGCCAAGCGCCAAAATCTGGACGATACGTCCTGGCCGATCGCGATGGACCCCGACGTCAACGAACGTGTGCGCTCATTTACCAAAGGCGCCACATTCATCGATCCGCTGAAATTCCTGTGCAGCGCAGGACGCTGCGCCTATTTCGATAGAGGAGAGTTTTTATATTTCGACTATGGTCATTTCTCTTCAGCCGGCGCCACACTGGCAATCTCGAAATACTGGCCGGCTTTTGGCAAGGACAATGCTCTTCCTAAGACGAAGTAGCGGCTCAGCGGCTGACAAGCACCAGTACGGGTCCCAGTGATAGCTCCTGCTTCCGCAGCAGCCGCGACGATGGAGCTGTTCAGGTTTAAGGCCCCCCGATAGTGACCTAGGATGGGTGCTGCCACGCGGCTCGGACTCAGCGTGCATTATCACGTAAATGTTGAGAGAATGAATGGCGCCGCGAAGGGCAATTCCAGCCGTCCAAAGCGACAGGCGTGTCGCGGCCTCGACATTGCAGTGGCGCTTACCTAACACGGCCTCACACTGCCCTCTAAACGGCCCCGAATTTGAACTGACGGCCCCTGGCCGGTTCATCGGGCAGGTCAAGGGCTAGGTGTAGTACACAGGGCTCATAACTTTCAGTTTCTAGTTGGTACGATGGGCCGTGGACGGTCGATGCAGACTTCAAGATGGCGAACGAAGCTCTCCATGCGTGCGTTGTCGAGGCAAGTGCCTTTGCCATGCTCGCGACTGGAGAGATTTCAAAATGAGCCTTGTAAGCGGAGAATGCCGCCGACGCTGTTCGGCTTGCTCGTGCCCTTGACGGCGGTAGGCTCGGCAGGGCCGAGGCCAGAGTTGCCGTAGTGGTCGTAATCGACCTCGGCTGTGACCGTGAAGCCGGGAACGACCATGTAGGCGACGTTTGCAGCCACACCAGCATCCTTGAGCTGATCACCCGAGACCTGAAGGTTGAACGAAGTTTTCTCGTCAAACTCGTAGGTGGCGCCCGCCCAGAAAGCCCACTGGCCGTTCCAGATTTTGTACGAGCCGCGCCCATGATTGGCAATTGCGCCGTTTGAGTCCTCGTTGAGACTGGCATTGGAACCGTAGCCGAAGAGTCCAAACAGCGACAGCTGGTTTGTGACAGCGACGTCGACGCGGATCTTGCCGGCAAAAGCTTCGTAATTGCTGTCATAAGCCGCGACGCCGGTGATCGAGCCCCAGCCTTGCGTGTATTTCAAGCCGGCGACAACGTGCGGAATATAGCTGTCGATAGTACCGGCTGAGCCCGATCCTTGTTCGAGCGAAATCACAGTCGAAATGCCGTTGCCGGCGTCGAAGTGGTACTGAGCCACGTTGGTGTCGAAGCCGGCCGACGGAACGAGCATACTATCGAGAACGTTGCCAGCGTAGCTTGCAAACGTATCGAAGGCCGACCCCTCCTTGCCAACTCGCAGGCCTCCCAGCTCGACCCAGGCAGAAGCCAGTGCGAGGCCGCTGTTGAAATCATAGTTCTGAGGACTGTCATGCGAGTTAGCGCTGTTGCCAAAATTCACCTGGGTTTCGGTATAGGTCGTCAACGCGCCGAGCTCGGTCTGCTGGCCGGTCCAAGTTTTGAACGTGAAGCGTGTGCTGTTTCGCCAAGTGCCTTGGTCCTCGCCAGTTCTCACGTCCGAGGTTCTTGCGCTGTCATACGATCGGACGTCACCCAGGCCGATATCGTAACGGACATAGCCGCCGATGCGCAGGCAGGTCTCGGTGTTGGGAATATAGGAATATCCCGAGCCGAGGACGTCGCAGATCTTGATGTACTCGGCCGGTTCCCGCTCGGCGCCAGCTGCTCGACCGACGGAAATGGTCATCAGAGCAGTTAAGCCGAGAAGAGGACTCTTGATGTACATGTCTAGATCTCCATGAAGGAATAAAAAGGATAGAGGCGAAAGAGCAAGCTTTTCCTCTAAATTTTGTGCGTGTTGTCTCCAATATGTGGACGCCAAAGCGCTTGACACGAGAGGTGAGCCAGCGTAAAAGCCACATGTACTTATAATAGTGTTTTCTGCTAGGAGATTCATTATCGTTTACATGTGAAACACTCCGGTCGGACCGCTGCAGCTCTCCGAATAGAGCAGCAAGCGACATGCCAACCTGAAGCGTAGATGCGGCCGACACCAAAATCGGGCCGACGCGCCTTCGTCTCGCTGGAATCACTTTTTTTGAGGGTCACTGCGAAAAGAAATGTGCGACACGGTTCGCCATGTTCGATATGTGACAGTCTCGTTTAACAGCGACGGCTTCCCGTCTGACCGCAACGGAGGCCGCGCCATCCGCTACCGAGAAGGATCACTGCGCGTACGCTCCGCAAGGGCTGCGCCAGGAACAGAGGGCGTGCACGTCCGAGGCGTCGCATGGTGGCCGCAGCACCTTTTCGCCGCTGTAAGTTCGCCGTGCAGGTACATTGCGCGGCCGGAAGCGAGAGGGAGCGCACCCTGAAACGGCTGCCTACGGCTCGCCTCGAGTAATTGGCGATGAACAGTATTCTCGAGAACTTAGTCTCGACGGAAAGAGCAACGAAAGGAAGCCGCTTGGACGAGCACGATCCGAAGGAAGAACCGATCGAGACCATTTTCCGCAACGGCACAATCACTGCCGTGGGTATCCTGCTTGCCTTTTCCCTCGGCTTCCTCACTCATTGGGCCGCGAACCCCTTGCCATGGCAACTCTACGATCTGTTCGCCGTAGTGCCGATCCTGCTCGGCATCGCACTGCAGATGAGAGCGCTGTCCATGCTGCTCGACATGAGTTCCTTGCGGCGCCCCATCTACGAACGCGCCAATCGCATTTTCATGGTCGGCCTCATCCAGACCGCGTGTGGCGTCGGCATGGCCATCTTGGTCGATCTTTTCGGGATATCGGTAGGGGGCACGCTGCCCGGCGCTTGACGACAAGCCACACCGCTCTTCGCTCGAAGCGACGTCAAGCCGGGGAACCTTGTGCACCCCCTAGCGGCGTCCTCCTTTCATCAAATGAGCCGACGTCAGCTTTAGAGCGTCTCGGTGGCTAAAGCCGGTATGGTTTTTCGGCCGGCAGGGAAGGCCGCTGGCTGGACCTGGATGGCGTCTGAACGAGGCTTGACAGGTCCGTTGCGTCGGACATGAATTTCGCATTGCAAAGTTCTTCCGCAGACGCCTCAAGCACACTGCACTGGCGTCACGTACTCAGACGTTGAATGCGGCACCGCACCATCACCTCAGGCGCAACCATGGCACGCGCGCTCCCCGGCGTGGTTGACCCCATCCTGTCCAAACGAGACTGCGACATAAGCGGGACGCACTGACTTAGGTCAGAGACCAGGACGAGCGCGCAACGAAAGAATGATGGATGAGCGACGTGGGATGACAGCTCCTTGCACACCTCAATCCTGACAAAGTACCGGGACCCCCGGCCGCCTTGGTATACCATCTATCCGACTGTGCCAGACTTCTCTGCGGCAGTTGGTGCTGACGATTATGAGGAATGGCTGGGGGGCCTCCCGGCCGACGAATCGGTGTCGCTCTATTTCCACATTCCGTTTTGCCGATCCATGTGCTGGTATTGCGGCTTCCCTACCGCGGTCATCCGTCGCAACGGCCCGATCCTTAATTATTTAGCGGTGCTGCGTCAGGAGATCAGTTTGGTGTCGGAGCAAGTGCGGCAAGGGCTGCCGGTGAGCGATGTGCATTTCGGCGGCGGAACGCCTCACCTTATCGGGCCAGCCGAGCACTTGGCGCTGATGGAATTTCTACGCCGCCACTTCGCTTTCAGCAAAACTGCTGCGATCGCCGTGGAGATCGATCCCCGAACGTTCACACCGGAAATGGCCGAAGCCCTGGCAGCTAACGGTGTCAACCGCGCGAGCATCGGATGCAGAGCTTTGATCCCGATGTGCAAAGGCGATCAATCGGATCCAGAGTAAGGTGCAGACGGCCGCTGCAGTCCAAAATCTCCGCCGGCATGGCGTTGGCCATATCAACTTCGACCTCATCTTCGGTCTACCGAAACAGACTGTGCAGTCCTGCATCCAGACCGCGATGGCTGCGGTCGCCATGCGCCCCAACCGGCTTGCGGTGTTCGGATACGCGCATATTCCTTCCGTGATAAAGAATCAGCGCCTAATCGAGCAGGCAGGTCTACCGGACGGCGATCTTCGCGCCGAACAGGCTGCAACTGTCGCCGAGACACTGGTTGGCGCTGGCTACCGGGAGATCGGGCTCGATCATTTCGCTCCGCCGGACGACGAACTTGCGCTAGCGCCAGAAGACCGGGCGCCTACGGCGTAATTCGCTGGGATACTCGGCCGATACTTGCAAAACGTGATCGGCTTCGGCGCGTCGGCTATTGGCCGAGTCCGCGAGGGGTATGTTCAGAACGAAGTAACACGGGATTCTTACGCCCGGCACATCGCAAGTGGACGTCTGGCGACATCAAAGGGTCACCGTCTGACCGACGATGACCGGGTGCGCGCAGCGATCATCGAGCGACTGATGTGCGATTTGGAGGCCGACGTGCCGACCATCTGTGCCGCCCACGAAATCGAACCAGCTCGTTTTCTCGATTCAGTTGAGAGTTTGGTGACGCTGGCTGAGGAGGGGATCCTGGACGTCGAAAACGGCTTCATCCGCGTGCGGCCGGAGCACCGCTTTGTTGTTCGCGCCGTTGCTGCTGCATTCGATGCTTTTCTCGCGAATCGATGAGTTGAGGCCACGACGCCGAAAGGCATCAGACCTTGTTTGGCGCTCGTCGGCATGGGCTCTCGCAGAAGACTCCGCAAGCGTATGCAGGGGACTTCCACTTGACGCCGCGTTCACCATCATCTCGCCTGGGTGCGCGCGAAAGCGCACAACCCGGAGCACGCTGCTCTCGGTGTGAGGCTGTGCTCTGCAAAGCACCGGTGATCCACCCTGTCCCTGGACAGCAGCTTGATGGCGTCATCTTGGAGGACGAGAAAAGATTGTCGAGGTACGGGTACGAATTGCCTCGGTCGTCCGTTCAATCGAAAGCACTGTCTGCGGAGGCACCTCTCCTTCATGCAGTGACAGGAGATGCTGGGCGACTTCCTTATCTGCTGCGGTGAGTCGATGATTTAGGCGGAGAAAGTCCATCCAGGTGGGGGTGCGGAATGTCTCCGTCCAAAGTGACGGTGTTTGCAGATTTCGCTGGAGCGTCCAGTTTCGTGCACCGGCACGGCTCTGGACGTGTCGCCGCGTGCGCATGGAGCCCAGAAAGGCCTCGATATTTTCCTCCGATATCAAATACTCGACCTTGGCCACGATAGGGCCACTTCTGGGTTTCAGATCGAGAGCCACGTCCGGCGGATGAAAAACTGAACTTTCTTGATCGGTTTCTTCCCAGGGACGGACCGGCAACACGATCCCCGCTGCTGCAACCAGCAACAGAGCGCCTGCGGCGCCCTCCAATGCTGAGGTCAAGGAATAGTTTTGCGCGACAGAACCCCAGATCCAGCTGCCAGCAGCCATACCGCCTGCGCTCAAGGCGTAGTAAATGGAGAGCGTGCGGCCTACAACCCACCTTGGGCTTGCCAACTGCACCGACACGTCAATGCCCGTCCAGGTGATAAGCCAACCCGCTCCGCCGAGCGCCAGCGAAATGGCCGCCACAGGAAGCGACGATGTAAGGGCAAGGGAGAGGCAACAGACTGCACAAGCCACAGAGGCGAAGGCCACCAGCCTGTTTTGAGACGTGACCTTCCTCAAGAAGCCGTTGCCCATACCCGCGATGAAAGCACCCATGCCGAAGCCGGCCAATAAGATACCGTAGACAATTGGCCCACTCTTCAACTGATCCCGGACGACGAGGGGGAGCAACGCCAGAATGGAGATGCTTGCCAACCCGAAAAGAGCGGCTCGGGCGGTCGCTGCCCTGATCTCCAAAGACATCGCCGTAAAGCGCACTCCGTCATGAATTGCCGTCGTCATTCTCTCACGAGGGAGAGGCGAAGAGCGGACCTCCCATTTGGTGCGCCATATCGCGCTTATGGGCGCCAGATCACTCACCGCAGCCAAGGCGAAAGCGGCCAGCGGCCCAAAGACGGCCAGGATCACGCCCCCCAAGGCTGGACCAACGCTGCGCACAATGTTGTATCCGACGGACATAAGCGTCACTGCGGCCGGAATGTCGCGTTTGTGAAGGATATCGCCGACCGAAGCGTGCCAAGCCGGATCATTCAAGGCAAAGCCGCAGCCGGCCAGGAAACCTAACCCGAGAATCAGCCAAGGACTGACAAATCCCAGACCCACAGAAATCATCAGCGTCGTCGACGCCGATGCTATCAGGCAGTGTCCCGCAAACATCACCCACCGGCGGCTGAAGTTGTCGGCAATGGCTCCGGCGAAAACTGAGAGGAAGAACACCGGCAATGTGGATGCGGCCTGGACGAGTGCCACCATGAGGTCGGACGCTGAAATCGTTGCCATAAGCCAACTGATGGCGACCGTTTGCACTAGCCAACCG
>NZ_RZRK01000759.1:0-2917 GCF_003997835.1 Mesorhizobium sp. M7A.F.Ca.CA.004.12.1.1 | reverse complement strand
GGCACCGCCATGAAGCGGCCCCAGGCCTGCGCGCAAGCCGGCAGGATCGTCCTGGCTGGCGCAGGCCTGGGGCCGCTTCATGGCGGTGCCGGTCGGTGTCGCCTGGGCGGCAGCCGCGGTTCTGCTGGCCCTGGTCATGGTGCAGTCGTTTGTCGAACCCGGCGGCAAGGGCAATGATTTCGAGATTGCCGGCGCGGAAAACGATCCGGCGAAAATGCCGTTCGCGCTGGTCAAGTTCAAGCCGGATGCCAGGATGTCGGACATATCCGCCTTCCTCGGCAGCAACGGCATGAAGATCGTCGGCGGACCGACCGCCGACGGCGTGTTCCGGCTTGGCATCCCGGCTGCCAACGCAGCCGACTACACCAAGCAAATCGGCCTCATTGCCGCCCAGCCCTTCGCGGAAACTGTGATCGAGGGAAGGAAACCGGTTGATGGCGGCTGAGGCGGTCATTCGATTTGCGGCAGTGCTTGCGACGGCGATGGCGATCGCCGTGCCCGCGTCGGCGCAGACCAGCAGCGCCAATCCTGATCGGACGCAAATCGACTGCGGCGATGGGACCAATGCGGCGGGAGCCGACTGCGCCAAGGATGGCAGCGACACAAAGGGCGGATCGGACGCAGGCCAATCCGGCGCCGTCTTCCTGCCGGCGCTGATCGTCGACCTGTTTCCTAACCCGGCGGCGCCTCCGACCCCTGTGCCGACGCCACGGCCGGCACCCGCGACGCCGCCTGCCGATAACCAAGCCGGCCCCCCGCCCGGTGGCCCGATCGTCTCGCCGACCGATCTCATTGCCGTTCAGCCGCCGCGCGCGGTGGTCGGCGATTTCGTGCCCGACGAGGTGCTGGTGACCGTCGACGGCGATGCCGGCGCCGTCCAGCAGATCGCCGCTTCTTTCGGCCTGCAGGTGCGCTCGCAGCGCCAGTCGCTTCTGCTTGGCACCACGCTTGTGCGCTTCGGCATTCCCGACGGCCGGCCCGTCGGCGTCGTGCTGGCGCAACTGGCCGCCGACGGCCGCACCCAGCGGCGCGAGCCCAACCATGTCTATTCGCTGCAGCAGGCCGCCGGCATCGTCAACTATGCGTTCGATCGTATCGCGCTCGATGCCAAGCAGGCCAGCGGCGAAAACGTCCGCATCGCGGTGATCGACACTGGCATCGACGACACCAACCCGGCGCTGTCGGGCGTCATTGCCGGGCAGTTCGACGCCATGCCCGACGTGCCGATCGAAAAGCGCGATCACGGCACGTCGATCGACGGGCTGATCGCCGGCGTCGGCGTGCTGGAAGGCATGGCGCCGGGCGCAAAGATCTATCACGCCCGCGCCTTCGAGGGCGGCAAGTCGACCATGGACGTCATCCTGTCGGCGCTCGACTGGGCGGCGGAACAGGACGTGCGCATCATCAATATGAGCTTCGTCGGGCCGAAGAACGATTTGCTCGGCGTCGCCTGCCGCAATGCCCGCGCACTCGGCATGGTGCTGGTCGCCGCAGCCGGCAACAACGGGCCGAAGGCGCCCTATGGCTATCCGGCGGCTTTCGATGGTGTCATCGCAGTCACCGCCACTGATGCCAAGGACGGGCTGATGCCGCAGGCCAATCGCGGCGCCTATGTCTTCATCTCGGCGCCTGGCGTCGAGATGGTGGCGCCGAGCGGCGCCGGCTCGGACGTGGTCACCGGTACCTCGTTTGCGGCGGCGATCGTGAGCGGCGCCATCGCCAATCTCATCCACGCCGCGCCCGGTCGAACGGCCGACGGCATCGAGAAGGCGCTCGCGGCGACGGCCAGGGATCTCGGCCCCAAGGGACGCGACAATGATTTCGGCTACGGTCTGCTGGACATCAGGGCGGCGGCAAAGGATTAGTCTGCGACAGGTCAAGTCGCGGCTTGCGGAGGACGCACCAGAAAATAGAGCGCGACGGTGTGCGTGATCATCAGCAGCGGCACGTAGATGATCGGGATCGCGTAGGTGGCGCCCAGTTCGCCCGCACGCTGGGGAAGGCCGACCTGGATGGCGTGGTAATAGTCTACGACGAGGTCGACAGTCCCGACCAGATTGAAGGCAACGACGAGCGCCCAGAAGATCCGAGGTATCCTTGCCGTGACCAGCGCCAGCATGGCCAGCACTCCTGTTATGAGGTCGCCGTAGGCAGCAAACACGGCAAAGCCGGCAGGCAAATCGGGGCCGACGACACCCGGAACGAGGAAGACCAGCCCGAAGAAGCGGAAGCTGTGCAGAGTGGCGACAGCGCGTTGCGTCGCGACCCGGTCCATAGACCTGAGCCACGGCAAACCGTATACGGCGAAGCAAAGCAGCCACGCGACATAGCCCAGAACAAGATGGATTTGGAACACGACCTCGGTTGACATCTGGCCTCTCTCGAAACTGGTTCATGCGACCTCCGACACCGCGTGAGACGCAGGGCAGCCCTTGGCGGACTACCTTGACCGACCTACTAAGCCCGCTTCCATAATTCGACCATCCGCTGTAATCACAACAACCCATGAAGCAGAACTACACAGTCCGGCACGGAGCGCTGGAGGGCGTCGAGGCATTCCTGGCCGTCGCCAGGCACCGCAACTTCCGCCGCGCCGCAGCGGAACTCGGCGTGACACCGTCCGCCGTGAGCCAGGCGGTGCGCGCGCTGGAAACACGCATGGGTGCGGCGTTGTTCGTTCGCACAACGCGGAGTGTCGGCTTGAGCGAGCCTGGCCAACGGTTCCTCGACCGTGCCGGCCCTGCTTTCGAAGAACTTGTGGCGGCCGGCGAGGCGGTGCGTGACATCGGCCGGCGGCCGACCGGTCTGCTGCGCCTGTCCGTACCCCGCGCCGTCGTGCCCTTGATCCTGGAGCCGATGATCGCGTCGTTCTGCCGGGCCTATCCCGAGATCGAACTGGAGATCGCCGCGAGCGACG
>NZ_RZRK01000758.1:0-2924 GCF_003997835.1 Mesorhizobium sp. M7A.F.Ca.CA.004.12.1.1 | reverse complement strand
ATGGTCATGTCGGCGGTGTCCTCGGTCAGGACATTCGGCGTGTTGGTGACGGTGATGCCCCTCTTGGCCGCGGCCGCGACATCGATCTTGTCGACGCCATTGCCGAAGTTGGCGATCAGCTTGAGGTTGTCGCCGGCCTGGGCGATCAGTGCGGCGTCGATCTGGTCGGTTACCGTCGGCACCAGCACGTCGGCCTCCTTGACTGCCGCGACCAGTTCCGGCTGCGTCATCGGCCGGTCCTCGACATTCAGCCTTGCGTCGAACAACTCGCGCATGCGGGTCTCGACCGGGTCGGGCAGCTTTCGCGTGATGACGACGAGAGGCTTCTTTTTGCCTGCCATTGTTTCCCTCCCGAGTACTTGCCGCAATTCCGAACGCAAAACCGCATCACACTTTTGCTGGAATTGCTTCTAACCCGATCTCGTTGAGACCTCTTTAACCAAGACCGGCGAAACTGAAAGCCGGTCGCGGTGCCGATTACTCCCTGTAACAAGCGGTGCCGCCGAAGACAAAGAAAAAGGGGCGCCGAGGCCGATGGGCAAGCGCCGAAAGGAATGAAAGTGTCTGGTTTCGCGTCGCTTCGCCTGACCCTCAGCGCAGCATTTCTCGGCGCTCTGCTTTATTCTCCGCTTGCCGTGGCGCAGAGTGCCGCTGCACCTGCCCAGGGCGTCGTCACGCTTGGTCCGAGTGGCCTGCCGCTGCCGCGCTTCGTCAGCCTGAAATCCGGCCGCGTCAACTCGCGCGTCGGTCCCGGGGCCAACTACTCGGTCGACTGGATGTATATGAAGGCCGGCCTGCCGATGGAGATCATCCAGGAATTCGACACATGGCGCCGCGTGCGCGATGCCGATGGTTCGGAAGGCTGGATCAACCAGTCGCTGCTGTCCGGCCGGCGCACGGCAATCGTTGCTCCGTGGCAGCGCGGCAAGGGTGCCCAGATCAACCTTCTCAACAGCCCCAACAAGGACGCAAGGGTGGTCGCGATGGTCGAGCCGGGCGTCATGGGCACGATCAAATCCTGCGACGGCCAGTGGTGCGAAATGACATTCGATGGCCACACAGGCTGGCTTGCCCAGTCGATCGTCTGGGGCGCCTATCCCGGCGAACGGGTCAAGGACTGATTCTTGACCCAGAATCTTAACCCCGATCCTTCACGGCCCGGTTTGGGTGTGTTGAAATTCAGGTCAGCCTAGCGCCCGATACGGCCGAGATGGGTGTCCTGAAAGCCGGTTGGCAGCTTCAGGCCATAGGCCAGCGCACGGTCGATGGCGATGTGCGCGATCCAGATCAGCGCAACCGCCATCGCGGCCGCATTGCCCCACATGTGCCCGCCGAGCAACAACAGCACGGGCACGGTAAGGGGGCCTCGCCGGTCATTCGCGGCGTTTGGGGCGCAGCCTCACCACGATATCGACATTGGCGATCTCCATCCCTTCCGGCGGCTCCGGCAGGTTGGCGACCGTCACCGGACCACTGTCGATGTCGAATATGCGGTTTTCGCCTTCGATGTAGAAATGGTGGTGGTCGGAGGTGTTGGTGTCGAAATAGGTTTTCGCGCCCTCCACGGCGAGGATGCGCAAAAGTCCCGCCTGGGTAAACTGGTGAAGGGCATTGTAGACGGTGGCCAGCGACACCGGCACGCCGGCGGCAACCGCCTCCTCGTGCAGTTCCTCGGCCGACAGATGCCGGTCGCCCTTGGCGAAAAGCAGATCGGCCAGCGCAATGCGCTGACGCGTCGGCCTCAGGCCAGCTTCACGGACCCGCTTGTCCACAGCGACATTTTCCTTCCGGCCGTCCAGGTCCATCTTCTCGTCGAACCCCACAGTTCCGCCCCAAGACACGCCCAGAATGGCAAAAAAATGAACGTCTGCCGAAACCGGACCTCTCAGGACATATATTCTGTCGTCCGAATGCGATCAATAGCGCGCATTGACCCAGGCAGACGAGCAGGCTAAGCGCAAACGCCGGTTTCCGGCCTGAAACAGATTGTGTTAGGAAACCAACGACAAGGGCACCCGATAGCCCGGAACGATATGGGGATGAGATTGATGGCGGGTAAATCCAGCTACGAGTACGACGAATTGCTGGCCTGCGCCCGCGGCGAACTGTTCGGACCGGGCAACGCCCAGCTTCCCTATCCGCCGATGCTGATGTTCGACCGCATCACCGAGATCAGCGAGACGGGCGGCGCCTTCGAGAAGGGTTTCATCCGCGCGGAGTTCGACATCAAGCCGGACCTGTGGTTCTTTGCCTGCCATTTCATCGGCAATCCGATCATGCCGGGGTGCCTCGGCCTCGACGCCATGTGGCAATTGACGGGCTTCTATCTTGGCTGGCTGGGCGAACCCGGCAAGGGGATGGCGCTGTCGACCGGTGAAGTGAAATTCAAGGGCATGGTCACGCCCTCGGTGAAGAAGGTCGAATATGGCATCGACTTCAAGCGCGTGATGCGGGGCCGGCTGGTGCTCGGCATCGCCGATGGCTGGCTGAAGGCGGATGGCGAACCCATATACGCGGCAACGGATTTGAAAGTCGGTCTGTCCAAGCAGTCGGCGGTTGGCTGACCGGCATCCCTGGCCAGCCCTCTGGCCAGCACCCCTGGAAGGAGTTGCGAATGAGACGTGTCGTAGTCACAGGCATCGGCATTGTGTCGTCGATCGGCAACAATGCCAACGAGGTGCAGACCTCTCTGCATGACGCCAGATCCGGCATCAGCTTCTCCGATTCCTTCGCCGAACACGGCTTCCGCTGCCAGGTCTGGGGAGCGCCGACGCTCGATCCATCGGCCATGATCGACCGCCGTGCGATGCGCTTCCTGAGCCAGGGGGCTGCCTGGAACCATGTCGCCATGGATCAGGCGATCGCGGATGCGGGCCTCGGCGAGAGCGACATCACCAATGAGCGCACCGGCATCGTCATGGGAT
>NZ_RZRK01000757.1:0-2928 GCF_003997835.1 Mesorhizobium sp. M7A.F.Ca.CA.004.12.1.1 | reverse complement strand
GTGATGTGGCTCGATCCGCCGGGGCTGTTTGCCTGCGACGCCGGCAAGGATGCGGAGCATGCCGCGCTCGTCGTGTTCGTCGGCGGGTCGCTCGCGCTGCGCTGGCGTGACCTCGGCGAGGTGGAACTGCGTGCGGGGGTGACCGGCCGGGTGGAGGCAGCCCTTGGCCCGGATGCCGGGGATGTCATCGATTTCAGTTTGCGTGACTGGGTAGGAGATCGCTGGAGCGGCGGCGCGTACAGCGATCTTGTTGTCGACGTGACAGCAAGAGATGCCGAGCGAACGATCCTTGCCGGCGCACCGCCGGTGTATCTCGCCTGTTCAGAACTCTCGCCGTCGTTTCCGGGGTATGTCGAGGGCGCCATCATTGCCGGGCGTATCGCCGCGCACAAGATCATTGCCGAGCTTCAAGCTCCGGTCTGAGCCTGGTCTTTTCGAAAAACTGTTTGGCAAGATCGGGTCAGGTTGCGCCTCGAGCCCGAGCGCCGTCGAAGCTATGCCCGATTTTGCCCGACTTCGCCCGAATGCTGTTTCGAATTGGTTACAGTGCCAGTCCTTCGCCACCCCATCGTCGTTACAAAGTGCGGATAAGTTCATTTCACCGCCAAAAGAAACTCAGCGAAGGGGAAGGCAATGCATGCGAAAATCCAGACGATCCGCGGCGAGAGCCGCCTTCAGGCTCCAGAGCGCAATGACCGCCGTCCGAAACTGGCGCTGCGCCAGCGGGCCAGCGACCACCCCATGGCGATGTTCATGGTGCTGGCTGCTTGCGCCTTCGTCGGCATGGCGTTCACGCCGACAATCGGGCCGGCCTTCGCTTCGTTGAATCCGCCGTCCAATCTCATCGACGGCGCGCAGACGACGACCAGGACCGCGCGTCTGCCGGTACCGGTGACCGACTTCGCCTGCAAGGGCCAGACCTGGGGTGCCGAGAGTATCGATTGCCTGCGCGCAATCGCCGAACAGTCCGGAACACACAAGAGCCGCGCCATCCGCATGATCGCCACTGCCGCACCGTTGGCCGACACGCCGAATATTTTCTGATTTTGTCGTAGCACGATCCGAAACCGTTCCCGTTTTGGGATCATGTTCTGGACTCCCCGAGCGCTCCCTCCAGCGCGCTCTTCTTCGGCCCCCGCCCCCGGGGGCCTCTTTTTTATCCTTTAAAGGCCGCCTGTTCGGCAATGGCAGACAGCACACTGCGCACATCAAGCGTGCTGAACGGCTTTTCCAGGATCTGCGGCCGCTGCTGTGCCGGCAGGGCCTCGATTTCGGCTTTCGCACCGATCAGGTCGCCTGTGACCAGCACGAAACGCCGCGCCAGGTCAGGCTTTTCGGCGAGCAGCTCGCGATAGATCGATATGCCGCTGACGCCGGGCATGCGCAGGTCCGAAAAGACGATGTCCGGCGGCATGTGGCCGCTCAAAGTGGCGGCGGCCGATTCCCAGACAGGAACGATCCGCGACTTGATGCCCATCAGCTCGAGAATGTCGGAGAGCGAGCCGGCGACATCCGGCTCGTCGTCGATGATCAAGGCATGGCGCAGGCCGCTCGATCGCGGCTGGTTGTCGCCGGCGGTGGCGAGGCCGGCCACGATGGCCGGCAGCTGGACGACGAAACGCGCGCCTCTCGGGAGCACTTCCTCGAACCAGACATTGCCATTGTGCCGCTCGATGATCGATTTCGAGATCGACAGGCCGATGCCGGTGCCGACGCCGACCGGCTTGGTGGTGAAATAGGATTCGAAGATGCGGCCGCGGATCGCTTCCGGCACGCCGGGCCCATTGTCCTCGACCGAGAAGCAGGGATGACCGCGGTCGCTGCGGAACGTCCGCACCTTGATCAGCCGGTCACCGGCAATGCCAGCCAAGGCGTGCTGGCTGTTGATGAGGAAGTTGGCCGCTACCTGCGTCACATGGTCGGCGTCGGCCATGGCCAGCAGCGGGCCGGCGGCGAAATCGGTGTCGATGACGATGCCGCTTGAGCGCGCGCCATAGGCGGTCACTTCGAGTGCCGACCGGATCACCTGGTTGAGGTCGGTCTCGGCCTGTGCCGCGGGATGGAGGCGGACCATCGACAGGAAGCTCTTGACGATGCGGCCGCAGCGCTCGGCCGCGGCGCGGACTTTCTCGGCGCGCACCTTGGTCTGCGGATCGGAAGCGAATTCGTGCAGCAGCGTCGATTGCGCCACAACCACGGCCAGCGGATTGTTGAGTTCGTGCGACACGCCGGCCAGCAACGAACCCATTGCCGCCATCTTCTCGTTCTGGTGCAGCTTCTCGCGCTGCCGGCCGATTTCTTCCTCGGCACGCAATTTGTCGCGCAGGTCGCGGATGGAGCCGAAGATCAGGCGGCGGTCGGCGACCCGCATCTCGGTCGCCGTCAGCTCGATCGGGAACACTTCGCCGGCGGCATTCTGGGTCACCGTCTCGAGCCGCTGGCCGACCATCGGCGCGCCGCGGCCGGACATGTATTCGGCCCCTGAGGCATAGCCCTTGCGGTAGTAGATCGGCACGATCGTATCGAGCAGGTCCTTGCCGAGGATGTCGCTGCGCTGGAAGCCGAACATCTTCTCGGCGGCCGGATTGAATTCGATGATCGAGCCGGTCTCGTCGATGACGACGATAGCGTCGAGCGAGGCCTGCAGCATGGTGCGGCGAATGACCTCGCTGGCGTGGGCGTCGGAGGGCGAGCGCTCGATGGCGTCGCCGATGGCCAGCGCGATGATGTGCAGGGTCGCCTCTTCCTCGTCCGTCCATGCACGCTCGTTGACGCAGTCATTGACTGCCAGCGTCCCCCAGAGATGGCCATGCGCAAATACCGACACCGACAGAAACGACTTGATGTGCTGTTTTTCGAAGTCGGCCCTCAGGAAGCCTTCAAGGTCGCGCGTATGCCCGGCGAACACCTTGCCTTGCCTCTCGTCCT
>NZ_RZRK01000756.1:0-2928 GCF_003997835.1 Mesorhizobium sp. M7A.F.Ca.CA.004.12.1.1 | reverse complement strand
TCCACCGCCCGGGCCTTCGGCGACGGCAAGGCGCCGATCATCGACGTCGGCGCCTCCTTCGTCTCCATCGTCGCCGGCGGCACGCGGCTGGACGACCTGGCGGCCCAGATCCATTCCGACGGTTTTGATATCCAGAACCGCGCCGGGCCGGTCACCGTCAAGCTGGAGGCGGGCGGCCTCAACACCGACGTGGCGACGCTGGCGCCGCTGATCACCGGCAAGATCGATGTCGATCTGGCCGGGTCGGTCAGCAAGGACGCCATTGCCATCGACCAGGGCACGCTGCGTTCCGACGCGCTCAACGCTTCGCTGACCGCGACGGTGGCGCTTGCCGACCTGTCGATGCAGCTCAAGATGAACGCGGATGCCGTGGCCACGGCCTTTCCGCCGCAGATCGCCTCGGTGCTCGGCGCTAGGGTGAAATTCTCGGCCAGCGCGGCCCGCGATCCGCAGGGATCCTTCGCCGCCAATTCGATCGAATTCACCTCCGGCACGCTCAGCGCCGCCGGCACGGCCAGCATGCAAGGCACCGACATCCAGGCCGACATCAAGGGCAAACTGGGCGACGTCTCGGTGCTGTCGCCGACAGTCGGCGTGCCGGTTGCCGGTGGCGTCGATTTCGCGCTGTCGGCAAGCGGCGCCATGACGGCGCCGGATTTCACGGTTACCGCCGATAGCGACAGCCTGACGGCATCGGGCCGCACGGTGAAGAGCATCAAGCTGACGGCTAGCGGCAAGGCCGATATCACCAGTCCCGCCGCCAATGTCTCGCTGACCGGCTCCGTCGACGACCAGCCGCTCGACATCAAAGCAGCGCTGGTGACGAGCGAAGGCAAGCGTTCGATCAATGGTTTTCTGGTCTCGCTCGGCGACAACAAGGTCTCGGGTGATCTCGCGCTCGACGACAAATTCATGCCGCTCGGCACGCTGACGCTCGATGCACCTGCCATCGACCAGCTGGCCGCACTTGCCGGCCAGGCGATAACGGGAGACATCGACGGAACCATCCGCTTCGCGGGGGATGGCGACGCGCCCTCCGTTGCGATCGATGCGAAGAGCACATCGATCGCGCGCGGCGAGGTGATGGCCAAGGCCATCACAGTCAATGCACTGATCGCCAATTATCTCAAGGCGCCTGCGATATCAGGTACGATCAAGGCCGACAGCGTCACCTCCGGGACCACGGAAATCGGCGGCATCGGCGTCGACCTGAAGCGTGATGGCGACTGGACCAATTTTACCGGCGGCGCCACCATAGCGGGCATTCCGGCGACCGCTGCCGGCCGGGTGAAGATCGCCGACGGCACGACGAGCATCGAGATTGCCTCGGGCGAGGCGACGGTTCGTGGCATCAAGGCGGCAATCGCCCAGGCATCGACACTAAGCATCGCCAACGGCACGACCAGCATCGAAAGGCTGGCGCTCGACGTCGGCGGCGGCTCGGTGACCTTGTCCGGGACAGCTGGCCAGACGCTCGATCTCGCGGCGCAATTTTCGGCACTGCCCGCGGCGCTCGCCAATGGATTTTCGCCCGGCCTCGATGCTGTGGGCACGCTCAGCGGCACGGCTGGTTTGACGGGACCGCCGGCCGCTCCCGACGTCCGCTTCAATGCGCAACTGGCCGGTATCGAAACCAGCCAGACCCGGCAGGCCGGGCTCGGACCGCTCGCCGTCGATGCGGCCGGCAGCTACACGATTGCCGGCGGCGTGGTGCTCGATCAGGCGACGCTGACCGGCGACAAGGTTTCCGGCAAGGCAACCGGCACCCTCAACCCGAACGGCGCCAGCGATTTTGCGCTCGATCTCATCTCATCCGGCCCCAGCCTGCCGCTGACTGTCGGCAGCGCCGAGAGCCCGGTCAAGATCGAGATCCAGTCCTTGTCGGCAAAGGTGGCGGGCGAGAGCACGCGGGCCCGCCTGGATGTCTCCGCGATCCTGCCCTCGATCGTCACCAGTCCGGCGAGGGTAGACGGGCTTGCCCTGGCGTTGCATTCGGATGCGTTCGATCTCAAGAACCGTGCAGGGCCGGTTTCCGGCACGGTGTCGGTGGACAAGGTCGGTCTCGACAATCCGGTGATCGCGCCGCTGATCGCCGGCAAGGTCACGGCAGCCGTCAGCGGCCGCCTGACGGCCGACCTGTTTGCCATCGACAGCGGCTCGCTCAAGAGCGATGCGCTGAACAGCCAGGTCGCCGGCCAGGTATCGCTGCGAGACGGTGCCATAGACCTCAATCTGAAGGCGGATGCCCCATCGTCGGCCTTGCCGGCGGCGGCGCGCGGCATGCTTGGCGAACGCGCTGAGATCAGCGCCACACTGAAGCGCGACCCCAACGGCAGCATCAACATAGGCGGATTGAAGTTGACCTCGGGTGCGCTGACCGCCGACGGGCAAGCCAGCCTTGCCGACAACAAGGTGGCCGCCGACATCAAGGGCGCGCTGAGCGACATCTCGCTGCTGTCGAAGGATGCCAAGGGCGCCATCGCCTTTGCGTTGAACGCACAGGGGCCGGCCAGTGCGCCGGATCTGTCACTGACGGTCGACAGCGAGCGCCTTCTCGTGGCGGCGCGAGAGATCACCGGGCTGAAGCTGACCGCCACCGGCAAGGCCGATGCCGCCAATCCGGCGGCCAACGTGCAACTGACCGGCAATGTCGCCGGCCAGGCGCTGCAAGGCAGTGCGGTGCTGGCGACGGCGGACGGCAAGAGCGCCATCAACGGCCTGCTGCTGTCGCTCGGCAAGAACAGGATTTCCGGCGATCTGGCGCTGGACGAGAAGTTCGTGCCGGTCGGCACCATCGCGCTCGACCTGCCCGATATCGGCCCGCTGGCGGCACTTGCCCTGGAAAAGGCCGAAGGCGACGTGCGCGGCACGATCGCCTTTTCGAAGAACGGCACCGCACCGCAGGTCGCCATCAAGGCGGCGACCGCG
>NZ_RZRK01000755.1:0-2928 GCF_003997835.1 Mesorhizobium sp. M7A.F.Ca.CA.004.12.1.1 | reverse complement strand
ATCGCCCGCCGGCTCAGGAGAAACGGACCGCCGAAGCTACCGCTGGCGACGGTCGTGAGCGCGAGATTGTCGGCAATGGAAAGCTCCCGGATCAACCCGCTGTCAAAGCGGTCGGAGGGGATGACGCGCAAGCCGGCCTCGCGGCGCTGGTCTGGCTTGGCGGTGGATATGTCCTGGCCATCCAGTACGATCGCGCCGGCACCGGCACGGTCGAGTCCGAGAAGGCAGGCAACGAGTTCCTCCTGCCCGTTTCCACCGACGCCGGCGATGCCAAGGATTTCGCCGACATGCAGCTCGAACCCGAGATCGTTCAGGCTTTGCCCGTGAGCGGTCGCCCGTGCGGAAAGCCTTTCCACGCTCAGACACACATCGCCCGGCCGAGATGACGGCCGGCCCGCAACCGTCAAGGCATCGCCGACCATCAGCCGCGCCACCTCCGCTTCGGTGACGTTCGCAACCCGCGCACCGTCAAGCACGGTCTCGCCGTGCCGCATGATCGTTACCCGGTCGCAGAAAGCGGCAACCTCCCGGAACTTGTGCGTGATCAGAACCACGGCGTGACCTTGCCTCGACAATCGCTGGGCAAAAGAGAGAAGCGTGCGCGCTTCCTCGTCGGTCAGCACCGCCGTCGGTTCGTCCATGACCAGAATTCGGGCGCCCAGAAGCATGACCTTGATGATCTCGGCGCGCTGGCGTTCGGCGATCGAAAGGTTCGCTACCAGCTTGTGCGGATCGACGGGCAGGCCGATCTCGCTCGACTTGGCGGAAACGATCGCCGCCGCATCGCTCAGCGTTTTCACAGCAGCCTTGCGACCGAAGCCGAGGAGAACATTTTCGGCAACCGTAAAACTCTCGACCAGCCGGAAATGCTGATGGACCATGCCGAGACCGGCGGCGGCGGCTTCCAGCGGGCTGCGCAAACTGATCGCTTCGCCGTCGATCGATTGGTCGCCCCCGTCAGCTACATAGACGCCGGCCGCCACGTTCATCAAAGTGGACTTGCCTGCACCGTTCTCACCGACGATGGCATGCACCTCTCCCCATTCGAGACAGAAGGACGCATCGCGGAGCGCGGCTTTGCCGTCAAACGACTTGCCTATGCCGCGCATCAACAGAGCCGCCGGCGTGCCCGGCGGTTGTCGCATGTCTCCTGCCTGCGGAAGCGCCGTCGTCATTACTTCGCCGGCATGGTGCCGATGACACCGTCGACGAAATAGTCCATCGACCAGAGCGCCGCATCGTCGACCTTCCCGCCGGCGTCGACAACGATGGTGCCGTCTTGCTTTTTCAGAGGGCCCTGGAACGGATCAAGCTTGCCGGTGATGATCTCCCGCTTTGCTGCCTCGACCTTTGCCTTGGTCTCCTCGGAAACCGAGGGGCCAAAAGGAGCGAGATCGACCACGCCGGCTTCAAGGCCTTCGAAGGCGCCGTATTCCTCGGGTTTCCAGTTGCCGTCGATGATCTCCTTGATCGTCGGCACAAGATATTTCTCCCAGCGGAAGATGACGGAGGTCTGGATCGTCCGCGGCGCGGCATGCGACATGTCGAGCTGAAAGCCTATCGAAGGAACGCCTGCCTTTTCGGCGGCGTCGAGCGCCGAGGTCGCGCTCAGATTCGTGGCGAGCACGTCGGCCTTCTGGTCGAGAATGGCCTGGGCGATCTGCCCTTCCTTCACCGGGTCCCACCAGGAGTTGGCGAAGACCGCGACCGTTTCGATCGTAGGATCGACCGAATGGGCCCCGAGTGCAAAACTGTTGATATCCCAGTTCACCACGCCGACCGGAAAGCCGGCGAGGATGCCGATCTTCTTCGTCTTCGTCGCCTGTCCTGCCGCGATGCCTGCAAGGTACCAACCCTGGTAAGTGCGGGCATAGAAGCTTTCCATGTTGGCCCCATTCTCCGTGCCCGAAGCACTGAGAAACGCCACATTCGGATAGGCTTTGGCCGCTTCGGCCATTGGGGCGCTGTAGCCATAGGTGGTGCCGATTATGATGTTGAAGCCGCGCTTGACGTAGAGATCGATCGCCGCGCGCAGCTTCGTGGTCTCTTCCGGTATGTTCTCCGTCACCGAGACAGGCACCTGTAGCTGTTCCTCCACGGCCTTGCGGCCGGCCTCGAGGGCTTCGTTCCATCCGCCGTCTTGCGCTGAACTTGCATAGATGAACGCGACCTTGGGCGACCCTTCCAGAGTAAAGGCATATGCGCCGGACGCAGCACAGGATGCGAAAACCGTGGCCGCCGCCGCGAACAGGCGAACTGAGCCGGACGGCATCGTGTTGCGCTCTTTCATTTCGTGGTTCCCCTTGTTTTCTTTGTTTTTCTCAGCCGGAAGCATGCCGCGCCCATGCAGCTTCCCTGCACGGTGACGATTGCCGCCGGAGCGTCTTTTTTGATTTGGCAAAAGCGAATTGGCTCTTGTGCAGTGCATAACAGCCGATTACGTTCGTTCATGCAACAAAAATAATCATGCTCATTTTTTGGGCATTTTGCACAGAAATGTGAACGATCAAATGAACACCGATGCTCTGGCATCATTTGTAAAAATCGCGGAACTGCGGTCATTGTCCGCCGCGGCGAAGTTGTACGGCCTGCCCAAATCCACGCTCAGTCTTCGGCTCAAGCAGCTTGAAGACGATCTGAAGGTCGCTCTGTTCGAGCGCTCCGGCCGTGTCCTGTTGCTCACGGAGGCAGGGCAAACCCTGCTCGGGCACGCGCGGCAGATACTGCAAAGCTGCGATACGGCGCGGGCCGCCGTGACGGAACTGAGCGACGACGTGACCGGAACCTTGCGGATCGGCGCCACGGGGGAGTTCGGCACGGCCTACTACACGCAGATGCTCATGGCGTTCAGAAAGCTCTACCCCAAGGTGGAAATCGAACTCACCTTCTTTTCGCCGCACGTTCTCTACGCGCCGGAGAGCCTCGATA
>NZ_RZRK01000754.1:0-2932 GCF_003997835.1 Mesorhizobium sp. M7A.F.Ca.CA.004.12.1.1 | reverse complement strand
GCTTGGCGAGGTCCTCCTCAAGGGCCCTCGACAGGGCGGAGCGGTCTTGGACGAGCTTGTTCATGTGATCGGCGATGACGCTGTTCACATTCTGCAGATCGGCTTCCAGGCCCCGGGAAAGCTGACCGCGATCCTCGGCCAGCTTTTCCGACTGGCTCGATATGACGCCCTTGATCGTGTTCAGATCGGATTCCAGCGCGCGCTTGAGAATGTCGCGGCCTTCCGCCAGCTTCTCGACCTGACCGGCGACCAGACCGTCGATGCTCGAACGGCTTTCAGCCAGCTTGGCAAGGTCGGCCTCAAGCGTCTGCGACAGCAGGCCGCGGTCCTCGGCCAGCCGTCCCGAGTGGCTTTCGATCAGGCCGCGTATTCCGGACAGATCGCTGTCGAGCGAATGGGAAAGCTGCGTGCGGTCCTCCGCCAGTTTGGCGGAATGGGTTTCGATGAGGCTCTTGATGCCGACGATGTCGTTTTCCAACGCCTTGGCGAGCACGGCGCGGCCCTCGGCGATCTTCTCGACCTGACCGGCGACCAGACCGTCGATGCTGGCGCGGCTGTCGGACAGTTTGCCGAGGTCGGCCTCCAGGGCGCGTGACAGAATGTTGCGGCCCTCGGCAAGCTTTCCAACATGCCCGGCCACCATTTCGTCAATGATCGTACGAGCTTGCACCAGTTTCCCGGAGTCTTCGTTTAGGGCAGTGGAGAGCCTGTTGCGGCCTTCTTCCAGCCTTTCGAGATGGCTGCCGAGCGATGCATCGATGGCCGCCCGCGATTCATTGACCTTGCGCAGGTCCTCTTCGAGAGCGCGCGAGATCAGGCTGCGGCCTTCGGCCAGCTTCTGCACCTGGTTGGTTACCGCCGCATCGATGCCGGCGCGGCCCTCGGCGAACTTCGCCAGGTCGGCCTCCATGGCCGCGGCCATGCGCTCGCGGCTTTCGGACAGTTTCCTGCTGTGGTTCTCGACGGCTTCCTCGATGCCGACGCGGGCGTCGGCGAGCCGCTGGATGTCGCTGTCGAACGAACGCGACACGACGTGACGGGCGGCTTCCATGCGTCCGGCGAAGTCGCTGGCGCGGGCTTCGAGCATGGAGGAGGTCGAGGTGACGATATCGGCCATGTCGGCGCCGATCTGGGTCTTGCCCTGATCGATCATCGCCGACAGCGTGTCCTTGCTCTCGGCGAAGGTGTGCGCGATTTCGCGGGCGCGCTCGACCAGCGTTTCGTTGATCTGGCGGGCACGGGCCTCGAGTGCCGCATTGAGCTTCTGCGTTCCGGTGTCCAGCGCCTCGGCGCGGGTCTGGAACTCGCTGATCAGGGCCTGGCCGCGTTCGGCGAG
Source organism: Mesorhizobium sp. M7A.F.Ca.CA.004.12.1.1 (assembly GCF_003997835.1). Taxonomy (NCBI): domain Bacteria; kingdom Pseudomonadati; phylum Pseudomonadota; class Alphaproteobacteria; order Hyphomicrobiales; family Phyllobacteriaceae; genus Mesorhizobium; species Mesorhizobium sp. M7A.F.Ca.CA.004.12.1.1. Next base: position 1,596 of record NZ_RZRK01000754.1, on the reverse strand, counting down.
AGTCCGCTCGATGCCGTTGAGGCTGGCCTCGAATTCGGAATTGAGAGTGCGCGCGGCACCGCCGAGCAGCGACACCATGCCTGTGGTGCGATCGTCGAGCAGATCGGTCAACGACCGTGTCAGGCCGTCAGTGGTGTCCGTCAGCTTGGCGATGCGGGTGTCGAGAAGGCTGGCGAAGGCCTCGCCCGAGGTCGACAGACGGTCGGTGATCGAATCGAGCCGGCCTTCGACGGAATCGAAGATCGACATCGAGCTTTCGTTGATGCGGTCGATCAGCGTGTCGCCGGAATTGGTGATCGTCATCGACAATTTGGTCGACGCATTGAGGATCGAGTCGCGGATGATGTCGGAGGCGGCGCCGATCTCGTCCTTCAGCGTCTCATGCGCGCCGGTGATCGAAGCGCGGACGCGCTCGGCATGGGTGACGACGGCTTCGCGCTCGCTGCCGAGCCCGTCGACCAGCGAACGGATGCGGGATTCATTCTCGGAATAGGAGCGTTCGATCTGGTTGACTTCGCTGTGGACCAGCGTTTCCAGCTCGACCGCGCGGGCAAGCGTGCGTTCGATGCCTTCGCCCATGGCCGCGACCTCGCGACGAACGGCCTGGCCGATCATCATGACGCGATCCTGGGCAAGGTTTTCCGGCTCGGTCAGGCGGAAGGCCACTTCGGTCATCGACTGTGCGGCGATGCGCATTTCCTGGGCGCGGCGAATCATGGCGGCGAAGGCCCAGAACAGGATGACGGGCACGATGGCCGCGACCGCAAGGCCGATCAGCTCCGGACGGGCAAGGAACTGGTCGAGCGTACGGATTCTCCAGATGCTCGGTCCGAAAAGCAGATTGGCCAAACCGCCGGCGCCAGCGAACCAGGCGAGCGAAACGAAGGCAACGACCCAGTAAATGGTGTTCGAGGCACGCCTGTTGAGGCTGTGCAGGAGCGTCTTATAGTCCTTCTGGCGATCGTCATTGGCCGGTGCGAAACCAGCGGGCTGGGCGCCATTGCGCGGTTCCACGGGGCGCAATTCGGCAGGCTTTGCCTTGGGCGCGGGTTTCGCGGCGTGGTTCTGATTGACTACGGGCTCCGGGTTTTGTTCCGGCTTATGATTGCGTCCCTCGCGCGCCAACTCGTCGGCCGCCTGGGATATCTGAGCTTCCAGATCCTCCATAGAAGCCGCGATGTCGAGGTCGCCGTTGCCGATCTCGTTGCTGAGGTCGAGATCGAGCGCCTTTTCCAGTTCCCTGGCCACGTCGCTGTCGAGAGTTCTCGTCGTCGTTGGTTTCTTTGCCATGCCTTCGCTACCCTGTACTAGCTGCCGCGGGCTTATAATTCTGTTTGTCTTGCCCCGCGCAGGAGGCTGAAAATGGACCCCTCGTATCGTAATGACACAGGGGGGTAAAGAAAACATGCATTCCGCGGGATACGTAAAACTTTAAATATAAGGTTAACGGAACTGTGATTTGGGCGCCGCTTTGGCAACATTTTTCCCGGCCATTCATTAACCCGTTGTCCATTGGATTCGCCTAGGTTTTTGGGCGAATCGAAGAAACGGAGTTCGAGTTCATGCGTGGCGAAAGCGGCATTGCCTTCTCAATGC
>NZ_RZRK01000753.1:0-2941 GCF_003997835.1 Mesorhizobium sp. M7A.F.Ca.CA.004.12.1.1 | reverse complement strand
AACGCCTGTCGATCGCCGAAGTGACCGCGACATATCTTTCAATGACAATGCGGCTCGTCGGCGCGAAGATCGACGCCTACAGCGCCGCGCGCCCCTTCGGGCGCGCAAAGGACGCTGCAGCATTTTGATTTCGCGCATGATCCCTTTCCGAAAATCAAAGTCGATTTTCGGGGTCATGCGCAGGGAGGAGAAAAATGTACACGAACACGCTCAGCTTCGGGCATGACGAGGAGATCGAGGCGCTGCGCGACTTGGTGCGGCGCTTCGCCCAGGACCGGATCGCTCCGATCGCCGCCGACATCGATCGCTCGAACGAATTTCCGGCGCATCTGTGGGGTGAACTCGGTGCGCTCGGCCTGCTCGGCATCACGGCCGATCCCGATTTCGGCGGCAGCGGCATGGGCTATCTCGCGCATGTGATCGCCGTCGAGGAAATCTCGCGCGCTTCGGCCTCGGTCGGCCTCTCCTATGGTGCTCATTCCAATCTCTGCGTCAACCAGATCAACCGCTGGGGAACGCCAGCGCAGAAGGGAAAATTCCTGCCGCCACTGTGCTCGGGCGAGCGGGTCGGCGCGCTGGCGATGTCGGAACCCGGCGCCGGCTCGGACGTCGTCTCGCTCAAGCTGCGTGCCGAAAAGCGCAACGACCGCTACGTGCTCAACGGCACCAAGATGTGGATCACCAACGGGCCTGACGCCGAGACCCTGGTCGTCTACGCCAAGACCGACCCGGACCTGAAATCGCGCGGCATCACCGCCTTCATCGTCGAGAAAGCGATGGCCGGGTTTTCCGTGGCGCAAAAGCTCGACAAGCTCGGCATGCGCGGCTCCAATACCGGCGAACTGGTTTTTTCGGATGTCGAAGTGCCGTTCGAAAACGTGCTGCACGAGGAGGGCCGTGGCGTCGAGGTGCTGATGTCGGGCCTCGACTATGAGCGCACCGTGCTTGCCGGCGGCCCGATCGGCCTGATGGCGGCATGCCTCGACGTGGCGATCCCCTACGTGCATGAGCGCAAGCAGTTCGGCCAGGCGATCGGCGAGTTCCAGCTGGTGCAAGGCAAGCTGGCCGACATGTACACGGTGATGAATGCCGCGCGCGCCTATGTCTATGCCGTTGCCGCCGCCTGCGACCGCGGCCAGACGACACGCAAGGACGCCGCCGGCTGCGTGCTGTTTGCCGCCGAGAAGGCGACGCTGATGGCCCTCGACGCCATCCAGCTGCTTGGCGGCAATGGCTATATCAACGACTATCCGACCGGCCGCCTGCTGCGCGACGCCAAGCTCTACGAGATCGGCGCCGGCACAAGCGAAATCCGCCGCTGGCTGATCGGCCGCGAGATCATGGCCGAGGGGATGTGATGCCTAGCAAGGGAATGCAAGTGTGCCGGACTGCGGATTGCTTGACACGTCAAACACCCATCTCGTGGGAGGCTGTAGTTTTGCGAGTATTGAGAGATAAGCAGGGCCATAGATGATCCTCTCATTGGCGCATCCAATCACAAGGCGGGGAATATTTGCGATGGCTTTGTTTTCCTCAATTGCGGGCTTTCTCGGACAAGCCAAGGCGCAGAAGCGGCGCTTCTCTGACATTGCGGAATTCAGAGGGCTCGTAATCGCCGCACTCAAACGGCAGCCGGGTGTCGATAGCGCTATCGTAGACCCATCGGATCCCGCAAAGATCAGTGCAAAAATCGGCGGCGTGGAAGTGACGCCCGACGTCACAAACGTGTTCGGCTACTTAAACTCATACCCCGACGAGGACGCTGATGCGGCTATAGACAGACTTGTCCGAAGCCTCACCGAAACGCGACCGACCAAGGCGAGCGAAGAAAATCTCATCGCGGTGATCCGGACCCAGCAATATGTCGAGCACCTCAAATCGATGGGTTTGGATTTGTTGTATGAACCGCTGGTTGGTGAGATCTCGGTTGTCTATATGGTCGACCTTCCGGATTCGGTGTCACCCGTGGCACCAAAAGACTTCCCAGGTCGGGCGCTTTCGGATTTGCGGGTCGTTGCGCTGGACAACGTAAAGAAATGGCTTCCTAGAATTGTTTCCGACGGAGAAGCCGCGTTAGCGTGCCTGTATTATGTCGACGGCAATACTATGTTGTCCACAAGCCTTATACTTTTTGACGATTTCTGGTTGTCAATCAAACCACAGTTTCCTGGCGATGTTTTGTTCGCTCTGCCACGCCGAGACCAGTTGTTCGTCTTCGATGCAGGCAATCCGCAAGCCCAAAGCGCGGCCAGGCAGATGATAGACGTTACGTTCAAGGACGGTTTCAATCTGCTGTCCGACAAGATTTTCGAACGCCGCAACGGCAAACTCCTGGCGCAGATGTAGGGGTTGGACATGGCTCCATTGCAAACCCAGATCTCCCCCTCCTCCGAAACCTTCCGTGCCAATGCCGAGCGCATGCGGGCGCTGGTCGCCGACATTGCGGAGAAGGCGGCGGCCGTCGAGCGCGGCGGCTCGGAGGAAGCGCGCGAACGGCATGTTTCGCGCGGCAAGCTGTTGCCGCGGGAGCGCTTGGCGCAATTGCTCGACACCGGCTCGCCCTTCCTCGAGATCGGCCAGTTCGCGGCATGGTCGATGTATGGCGAGGAGATCTCTTCGGCCGGCATGATCGCCGGCATCGGCCGCGTCGAAGGCACCGAAGTCATGGTCGTCGTCAACGACGCCACGGTGAAGGGCGGCACCTACTATCCGCTGACCGTGAAGAAGCATTTGCGGGCGCAGGAGATCGCGCTGCAGAACAATCTGCCTTGCATCTACCTCGTCGACAGCGGCGGCGCCAACCTGCCCAACCAGGACGAGGTGTTTCCCGACCGTGAGCATTTCGGCCGCATCTTCTACAACCAGGCCAACATGTCCGCCGCAGGCATTCCGCAGATCGCCTGCGTCATGGGTTCCTGCACGGCGGGCGGAGCGTATGTGC
>NZ_RZRK01000752.1:0-2942 GCF_003997835.1 Mesorhizobium sp. M7A.F.Ca.CA.004.12.1.1 | reverse complement strand
GCCCAGCGCCAGACGCGGCCCCGTCCACGGCGCCCAGGTCATCATGCTCTTGCGGCGGGCGAGCCCCTTGAGTAGCGCCTGGTCTTCCTTCAGCGGTCGCGTCGCCTGCAGCGCCGGCACATGGAAAGCACCGCAAACGATAGCGATCGGCCCATCGAATTCCTTTCGCGCGGCGGCGATCTCAAGCCGCATATGCGCTTCGCGTTTCGCCTCAAACGCCGCAAGCGGACCTTCGCCGTCCCGCAGCGTCGTCATCGCGTCGGCTATTGCCGCGAAGATTGGACCCGGCTGCGGGTTCTGCTCGATGATATCAGACCACCAGCTTTCGCCATCCTCATAGCCGGCAGCTTGTGCCAGCGTTCCGATCGGGTCCCGCAGATGCGGCGCCAAGTCAGCCTCGACGTTGGCTTCCGTTCCATCGCTCTCGGTTTCCCCCACGGCCTCAATCGGCGCAGTGCGGGCTGACGACGGCAAATCGATGAAGCGCACTGCCGCATTGTTGGTGACGGCCCAGAGCGTCGCCTGATACTCCGGCGAGAATTCGGCGAAGGGCCAGAAGCTTGTCGAGGCCGGATCGTCTTCGGGATAGCAGAGCAGCGCCACCGGCGGCTGCATTTCGGGGCGGGCGAGCAACGGCAACAGCGGGCTGGCGTCGGCCGGTCCTTCGATCAGCACGGCGACCGGTTTCAACTCCTGCAACGCCTGCACCAGGCTGTCGGCGGAGCCGGGCCCGTGATGGCGTATGCCGAAATAGGAAACGTCGCTGAGCCCCATGGCGTCAGATTGCCGCGTTCAAGGCCGCGTAGTAGCCGGCATAGTCTGGCCGCTTCTTGAGCACGGTTTCCAGATATTCTTCCAGCACCAATTTGTCCTGCACGGGATCCTTGACGATCGCGCCGACGAGGCTGGCGGCAAGGCCTTCGGCGCCGAGCTTGCCGCTGTCGAACCAGGCCGCCTGGCTGAGGCCGCCGACCATGGTGGCAATGGCTTCGGCCGTGGACAGCGAACCGGACGGCGTCTTCAACGTCACCTTGCCGTCGGCTGTAGCACCGGAGCGCAACTCGCGAAAAATGGTCAGCACTCGCGCGATCTCCTCACCGACATTCTTCGGCACCGGAAGGTCAAGACCGCCGGCCATCTCGCCGACCCGCTTGGAGACGATCGCCACTTCCTCCGCCATGTCTTCGGGCAAAGGCAGCACGACGACGTTGAAGCGGCGCTTCAACGCTGACGACAACTCGTTGACGCCCTTGTCGCGGTTGTTGGCGGTGGCAATGATGTTGAAGCCGCGCTGCGCGTAGATCGAGGTGTTAAGTTCCGGGATCGGCATCATCTTTTCGGACAGGACGGTGATCAGCGTGTCCTGCACATCGGAGCCCATGCGCGTCAGCTCCTCGAGGCGGCAAAGCTTGCCGTCCTGCATGGCGCGGTAGAGCGGCGTCGGCACCAGCGCATCCTGGCTTGGGCCCTTTGCCAGAAGCTGTGCGTAGTTCCAGCCATAGCGGATCTGGTTCTCGTCGGTGCCGGCCGTGCACTGCACGATCAGGGTCGAATCGCCCATGATGGCGGCGGCGAGATGTTCCGACACCCAGGATTTGGCCGTGCCGGGAACACCCAGCAGCAACAGCGCGCGATCGGTGGCGAGCGTCGCGACCGCGGTTTCCATCAGCCGGCGGCGGCCGACATATTTGGGCGTTATCACTGTCCCGTCGTCAGCCTTTCCGCCAAGCAGGTAGGTAAGGACCGCCTTTGGTGAAAGGCTCCATCCGGCAGGCCTTTGCCGGTCGTCATTGCGCGAGAGCGCCTGCAATTCGGCGGCATAGGCCTGCTCGACCGGAAGACGGATGGCTGCGTTCATTTGCTGTTCTCCGGATTGATCATATGTTGGTTCAATGCTCGGCCAGTGACGCGTTGAGCCGCAGGAGACCCAGAGACGGCGCCGCCGGCGCCATACCGGCCGCAACAACGTCTCCGATCAATTTCTCCGCCGTCGCCGCCGTGGCGAGAAAGCCCATAGTTTCCAGAAGCTGGTCGACGCCTCGCCTCACAGCGTCATCGTTTGCTGCAACAGCGGAGCGAAGCGCCGCGAGCGTCTGGCCGTTTGTCAGGTCGGCCCATTCCAGCCAGCTTGCTTCGAGGCCCTCGGCCAGATTGAGCGCGCCAAGATGTTGCGTGTCCTTCAGGATCGACCTGACCAGGACACGCTTCCTGCGGCTGTCCAGACGCGCCATGAGGTGGAGGACGAAGAGTGCGGGCTTGTCACGTTCGGCGACAAGCATATCCGCCATGTGCGTCACCGCGGCGTCGCTGCCCGACGCGGCGACCATTCGGGCAACAAGGATATCGGCATTGCTCTCGGCGCCGAATTGCCACGCCCCGATAAACTCGGATTCGGTGGTGCCGAAGCGCGTGGCGAGGTCGACCAGGTTACAGGTCTCGAACAGTTCGGCGCGACGTCTTTCCTGCGCCGGCGATTTGAGTTTTGCCGGCGTGTAGGTGGTGCGGCGGCGGATGAAGCCGGATTTGCCTTCAGCGATGAAGGCAGCGAGTTCGGCCGTCGGATCTTCCGGCCCGCCACCGCCTGGCGAGCCGTGCTCTCCCAATCTTGCCAGCAACCGGCCAGCGAGCTCGCGCAGCTTGCCGGAACGATCGGCGGAGAGGCTCTTCAGGAATGGCACGTCATCGGCACCCAGGCCGAAGCGCAACAGGTCGACGAGTGCAATCCTGATCTCCGCCGGCTCTCCGGAGGCTTTGGTTTCGATCAGTTGCCGAGCCGAAGCCGGTGCGGTGCGGCGCATATCGGCGAGCGCGGTGCGGCGTGCGGCGGGATAGAAGTCATCCCAGTTTTCCACCGTCAGATGCTCCTGGCTTGCAGGTTTTTCGCCGTCCGCGCCTGCCTGCCAGTCGATCCAGGGTGCATAAACGTCCGGACTGCTCTGATC
>NZ_RZRK01000751.1:0-2952 GCF_003997835.1 Mesorhizobium sp. M7A.F.Ca.CA.004.12.1.1 | reverse complement strand
TCGACACCGACAACCGCATGGCGCTGACCGGCGCGATCCGCAAGGTGCTGACCGAGAACCCGAGCGAGTTCGATCCGCGCAAATATTTGACACCGGCCATGGCCGCCATGCGCAAGCTCTGCAAGGAGCGCTTCGAACAGTTCGGCACCGCCGGCAACGCGCAGAAGATCAAGCCGCTGCCGGTCGCCGAAATGGCCAAGCGCTATAAGTCGGGCAGCCTCGACCCGAAGTTCGGCTGAGCTCCAGCCATTTATCCCAGAGCTGCCAGAAGCATCCTGGCAGCTCTGGCGACGGCTGTTTTACTCCGGAGTCTCGGCCTCGGCACGAACCAGCTTGATATCGGCGCCAGCCGCCCATGCGCCGATATCTTCCCGACGCAATGCCGCCGCCATCATGTCTGGAAACAAATCCGGCGTGCAGGCGAAGACCGGAATACCGAGGGCGGCCACCGAGCCTGCCATCTTCGGGTCATAACCCGGCCTGCCCTGGTCGGTCAGCGCCAGAAGCACCACGACGTTGACGCCGGAGCGAACGAGTGCAGCAAGCCGCTGCAGCAATTCCTGCCCGTTGCCGCCCTCATAAAGGTCGGTGATCAGCACCATATGCGACTTGGTCGGCCGTTCGATGCGGTCCGCGCAATAGGCCACGGCCTGGTTGATGTCGGTGCCGCCGCCCAGCTGCACGCCGAACAGGACTTCGACAGGATCGCTAAGCTCCTCGGTCAGATCGACGATCGCCGTGTCGAAGCAGACAAGCTTGGTCCGCACGACCGGCAGGGAAGCCATCACCGCGGCGAAGATGGAGGCGTAGATCACCGAGCTTGCCATCGAGCCCGACTGGTCGACGCACAGCACCACCTCATCCAGGTCGACCAGCCTTCGCTGTTTGCGCATGAAGCCGACCAGCTTCTCCGGCACGATGGTTTTGTGCTCGGGCTGGTAATGGCGAAGGTTGGCTGAGATCGTACGCGGCCAGTCGATGTCGCGCTGGCGTGGGCGGTTGGTGCGCTGCGACCGGTCGACCGCGCCGCGGATCGCCTCGGCTGTCTTCTGCTCCAGCCGCTGCATCAGCTTGGCGACGATATCGGCGATGATCGTGCGCGCAATGTCCTTGGTCTTGGCCGGCATGACCGAGCGCAGCGAAATCAGGTCGGCGACGAGATTGACGTCGGCCTCGATCGCCTTAAGGAATTCCGGCTCCATCAGCATCTGCTTCAGGTTGAGCCGTTCGAAGGCATCCTTCTGGACGATCTGGACGACCTGTGCGGGAAAGAACGATCTGATATCGCCCATCCACTGTGCCACCCTTGGCGCCGAGCGGCCGAGGCCGCCGCGCCGCTTGCGCGGATCGGCGGCCGCATCGCCGGCACCATCGCCGTAAAGCGCATCGAGCGCCGCCGAAAGCCGCTTGTCGGTGTCGGACAGCGCTGACGAGGTTTCCTCATCGGCACCGATCGCCAGGCGCCAGCGGCGCTCCCGTCCGTCGCCGGCCTGGATTGGTTCGCTCATTTCGGCCTCGTCATCCATTGCCGCTCCCTCCCGTCAGCAAGGGTCCGAGCCGTTCAAGATGGCGGCGCCACGCTTCGCCGCCATCCGGAGTCGGCGTCAGTCCGGCAGGCAGGCGTGCGGCGCGGCCGAGCACCGCTTCGATCAACCGCCGCCGCTCCATCGAGTCCAGATGCGAAAAGACCCGGCGCAGCAACGGCAGATGCGCAATGAAGGCGTCTTCGTCGAGGGATGCGAGCCAGGCATCCACCGCACCGCGCAGGCCCTCGTCGTAGATCAGCCGTTGGCCGGCAGTGCTGAAGAAACCCTCGAAGAACCCTGCAGCCTCGGTGACAGGCGTTCCTGGAGACAGACGTCGTGCGATCAGACCGGTTGCCGCGTCGGCTGACAGATGGCCGGCTTCGTAGAGCAGATGCGCGGCACAGCCTGCCACCAGCGCCGTCGAGCGCGATCCATCGAGCACCGCAGCCAGCCCATTGCGCCAGGCGTCCAGCACGTCCTGTTCAGGCTCGACCAGACTGATCGCTTCGTCGGCCTTGCGCATGGCGCCGACCAGCGTCGTGGATGCCTGGGCATCGAGGTCGCGGGCGGCATAGGCGAGCGCGATCCCGCCTTCGACGATCAGCCGCTCCAGCAGACCGGACAGACGGGCGGTTTCCGTCTTGCGAGCCTCGCCATAGCGGATGATGTCGGCGAGCGGCGGCACCGATGTCAGGATTTCCAGGCATTCGCTGCTGCGGGCTGCCCGTTCCTCCAAGGCCGCGAGACCGGCGATCGACGCTTCCGACAGGTTTGCCGTGATGGCGCCCTGGACCAGTGCGGCCATCGCATCAAGAGACGTCGCCGCGCCGATCATCTGGATCAGCCGACCATTGGCCGCCTTTTCGATGGTTGGTCCGTAGACCAGGTTCTCCACCAGTCGAACGGCATACTCAGGTTCCCACGACAGCGTCCAACGCTCGCGAAAGGTGCCGCGGCTACGGCCGCTGTCGATGAGTTTGCCCCAATGCACGCCAAGCACGGACAGCCGGTGCAGCAAGGTCGACCGAAACAGCCCGCTCTCGCTGCGCAGATCGACCGATAATTCGCGCTCCAGCGCCTCGGGCTTCAGCCGTGCCGCCTTCTGGTTGCGCTGCAGGTCCTCGATTAGCGGCGCCAGCGGCGTGTCTGGCGGAATTTCACCGACATCGGCGCCCAGCAGCAATTCGGCTTCGACCAGCGCCCACAGCAGCGCTTCCCCGTTGAACAGGGCGGCGATCGCGGCGTCACGCAATTCCTCGAAACCGGGCTTTGGCCGTTCACGGATCACAGCCAGCGTGCGGGCCAGCCGTTCGGCTTCGATCAGCGAGGCGGTCGAGACCATGTGCCCCTTGGCCCTCAGGACCGCCGCGATCTTCGCCAGCCAAAGGACCGAGGCGTCGCCTTGCCCGCGCGTCTGCCACAGATG
>NZ_RZRK01000750.1:0-2955 GCF_003997835.1 Mesorhizobium sp. M7A.F.Ca.CA.004.12.1.1 | reverse complement strand
GTCCTGACATATCGAGAAGTTTGCCCGCGTCCTAACAGAGGCGAGCAAAATGCTCAACGCTGCTGGCGCGCAAACCAGACGCCCGCGGCAAACAGAGCGATGAAACCAACTGGAAAATAGAGCCGGATGCCCAGCACCACGAACTGGTAGAGCGCAATCAGCGTCGTGAAGACGAACTGGAGGACCCAGGTGCGGGTGAAAGCAGGGGCGTGCCACTCGGCGTAGTAGGAGCGGTACTGCAGGGCAAAGAGCCCGGCGGTCAGGCCGATCGTCGCCGCGGCTAGGCACACGAAGGCCGCGGCAAAGGCGACTTCCCAGCGTCTTCCCTGCGAGACCAGCCGCGCCGCGAACAGGCCGATGGGAAAAGCCAGCGCAGCTCCCACCGCAAACAGCGCGGTGACAATGCGGATTTTCGCCGGCGTCTCCCAGTCGTCCAACAACAGGGCGACGAGCGCGCTGGCGCCCATCGTCGTGGCCCATAGCAAGGCGCCATAAAACGCAGTGCGCGGCGTCGGTATCGCGCGGCGAAGGCGGTTCAGCGAACGATCGCGCGGGGCGGGTGGGACAAGCGGTGTCACAGGCGGCCGGTCACCGCGATCCAGCGAAAGTCCGGGCCTTCAAAGCCGTATTGGCGCACCGCGATCAGCACGGCATAGGCGCTGAGACTGTCCATCGAAAAGGTCTGCACAGCGCCGATGCGGTAGCCGTTCGGGCAACCCCGGCTTTTCGGTATCGACTTGTCCTCGTGCAGCAGCTTGGTCGTGCCGCCATCCTGCGCCTCGATACGCAGCAGCCGGAAGCCGTTGATCTCGCCCTGGCTCTCGCAGCCCTCGGTGTTGTTCATGCCGAGATCGTCGAGCCGAAACTCGAGCGGTGGGTCGACCGGCGAAAAGATCGGGCGCGGGTTGACTGCCATCCGGTGCGGATCGGCCGAAAGTTCGGTCACCGGGTTGAAGCCGGCGGTGATGCCGCGATTGGCGTCCAACTCGGCCTGACTGACAATGGCTTCGCCTTTTTGCCGGGCCTGAAGGCGCGCCGCATCCAGTTTGGCATTCTCGTCCTCAAGCCGGACCCGGATCGGCGTGCCCTTGAGAAAGCTGTCGGTGCTGGTGTCGATGTAGTAGCGGTTGGCATAGGGAAAACCCGATCCATCCTGCACGCCATATTCCTCGAAAGCAAAGACGCTGCCGTCCTTGGTGAAGCCGAGGATTTCAAGTTCGGCGACATCGCCGGCATGAGCCGCGATCGAGGTGGCAAACTGTGCAAGCAGGCCAACGGCAAACAGAAAGAGCATTCGCATCGGTCTTCACCCCCGTGATCGTCTCAATCCCCTAGCACGCCGAAATCAAAACGTCGTGCGGTGCGAAAGCCGATGCATCCAATCGGCCCGTCATTTGTTATCGTCGGCAGTCCCAATGGAGACCACCATGACCGACACCAGCAAAATTCGCGAGCATATGGAAGTCGTCGGCGCCGACGGCGTGCATGTCGGCACTGTCGACAAGGTCGATGGCCAGCGCATCAAGCTGACCAAGGCCGATAGCGGCGAGGGCGCTCACAAGGGCCATCATCACTATATTCCCCTGAGCCTGATTGCCGAAGTCGACGGCAAGAAGGTCTGGCTGTCGGCGAATTCCGATGTTGCGGTGACGTTCGAGGAAGAAAAGTCCGATCGGGTCTGATTATCGCTTCACCTCAGGCGTGACGACCAGACCGGAAACAGATCGTTTTCGGCAGGGGTTGCCGCATAGACGCCGCGGCTGATGGCGCGCGCCATGGTGGCGCCGGCTGCGGCGTAGAGATCGATCGCCGCATCGGCGGAGAGTTCGATACCGCTCGTGCCGGTCGCCAGCGCGAACACAAGGTCGCCATCGGCCGGTGTGTGCGTCGGCCATATCGCGCGCACGAACCCGTCATGCGCCGATATCGCCAGGCGCTTGGCGGCAGCTTTTGTGAGCACCGCATCGGTGGCAATGACGGCGATGGTGGTGTTGCCGCCGGTCTCCATCTGCCTGCCAACATGCTTGTCGCGGTGTTTCAAAAGAATCCGTTTCGCATCGTCCGGCATCGGCGAGGGATAACCAAGCCCGCCGAATTCGTTGCCGATTTCGAACGGTGCTGCCCAGAAATGGCGGGTTCGGCCTGTGGTCACCGATCCGGTCGGGTTGACGGCGGCCAGCGCACCGACGGTGACGCCGCTATCCAGCAGCGTCGAGGCGGAGCCGAGGCCGCCTTTCAGCCCCGAGGTCAGCGCGCCGGTGCCGGCGCCGATCGTGCCAAGCTGGAAATCGGCGGCGGCAGTTTGCGCGGCCTCATAGCCAAGCTCGCGGTAGGGCGGATAACGGCCCCAATCCTTGTCGCCGCCATTGCGCAGGTCGAACAGGATCGCCGACGGCACGATCGGCACGCGAAAACCACCGACCTCCAGGCCGATGCCGCGTTCGCGCAATGCCGCCTGCACGCCGGACGCCGCGTCGAGGCCGAAAGCCGAACCGCCTGAAAGCACGACGGCGTGCACCACATCGACGGAATTGTGCGGTTCGAGCAGGTCTGTCTCGCGCGTGCCCGGCGCGCCGCCCAGGATCTGAACGCCGGCCACTGTCGGCGTGTCGCAAAGCACGGTCGTGACGCCGGACTTCAGGCTGGCGTCGGACGCATTGCCGACGCGCAGGCCGGCAACGTCGGTGATCAGGTTGCGTGGGCCGGTGCGAAACATCAGTTGCTTTCCAAGGGCGCAAAGCGCGTGCCGTCGAAACGGAAGACGCGGTAAGGTCTCTGGCTGAGGTCGCCTTTTGCATCAAAGCGGATCGGCCCGATCGCCGTGGTGAAATCCTGTCCGGTCAGGGCCTCCGTCAGCGGCTTGCCCGAGCTTTCGGACAAGCCTGATGCTGCCTTGGCGATTTCGACCGCCGCAAAGGCCGGCAGCGCATAGCCGTCAGGCACGATCTTCTTAGC
>NZ_RZRK01000074.1:0-12799 GCF_003997835.1 Mesorhizobium sp. M7A.F.Ca.CA.004.12.1.1 | reverse complement strand
GCCCTGGAAGCCGATGCTGTTGTTCCTGTTGACCACCACCATAGCTGTGTATTTCGTGCAGGATCTGCCCCGCCAGTCGCTGATCCGCATCATGGCTTACCAGCTTCCCTATGCGGTCATGCAGTTTGTGGGGCTGGCCATTGTCTGGTCATCGAGGCAAAAGCTTGCCCGTCTCGATCGCATGTTGATGGCCGTGCTGGCGGCGAGCGGTCTGCAGTTTGCCTCCAAACCGTTCATCGCGCATGCGCTTGGCGGCTGGGGCGCCAATCCGCAGGCCTATCTGCAAAGCAACTACGCGCTGGTGTCGCAATCGCTCGGCACTGTCTTTGCGCTGGCGCTGGCGCTGCTGATGCTGGCCATCCTGGTTCGCGACGTGCTCGCCGAAGTGACGTCGAAGTCGGAAACGGACACGCTGTCGCGTCTGCTCAACCGCGGCGGCTTCACCCGGCATGCCGAGCTGGCGGTGCTTGGCGCGATGCGGCAAGGCGTGCCGGTCGCGCTGGTCATCGCCGATCTCGATCATTTCAAGAGCGTCAACGACAGTTTCGGCCATGCGTCAGGCGACCGGGTGATCGAGACTTTTGCAGGCTTCCTGCGCGAAGCTGCAGCCGCGCATCACGTTGCGGGTCGGATTGGCGGCGAGGAGTTCGCCATCATCCTGCCGGGGACCAACCTTGCCGCGGCGCGGCTGTTCGCCGAGGGGACGCGCAGCGCCTTTGGCGGGCTGCCCATCGACGGGCTGCCGGCAGACAACCGCTGCACCGCGAGCTTCGGCGTCGCCGAACTTCATCCGAGCGAAGACTTTGCCGATCTGATGCGGCGCGCCGACCAGGCGCTCTATCAGGCGAAGAATGCCGGGCGCGATTGCGTGCGCGTCTCCGCCGGACCGGCCGGCAACTGGTCGTCAGCCGGAATGGAAGCCAGAGCAATTTCAGGAAAAGTGTGAAACGGTTTTCCCGGGAAAGCGCATAGCGCTTTCCCTTGGGAAATTGCGTCCAAACAAAGTGTCTAGCGGCAGGGGCTGAGTTCGGGCATCTCGCCGTCGGAGAGACCGTACATATAGGAGCGGCCCTTCACCAGCACAGGCGGCCGGTAGCAATCACTGTATCCGCTGATTTCGTCGGCTTCGTTCTCGTAGATCACCTTGGGCTGGCCGGCGCTGGTGTAGTCGGATAGCTGCTTGGCCAGCTTGCCTTCGCCGACGATGATGCGCTTGTAGCCGGCGGCGCTGTCGACAACGAGATTGCCGAAGGAATCAGCGTAGACGCGATCCTGATGCCGGGCGCCGGCGAGCGCTGGCGCTGCAAGGGCTACGACCGATGCCGCCACGATGAGCGCCGCAAGGCGCGATCTGCCTGAATTCGAACGCATGGCGTCCTCCGTGTCCTGAGGGAAAGCCTCCTCGAATCAGAAATTAACGTTTTCTTAACCTTTGTTAAGAGGCCAGCGCGTTTGGCGGCGATGTCTCGGTAAACATGGTTAATATCCGTTAATATCCGACTGGATGGAAAACCCGTTGGCCATTATTCGGCCATGCTTGGCCGCACCATCGCGGCTGGTGTCCGTCTCGGCGTCGGGATGACCTTGATCTTGGCAAAGCATCGCGGCTGGTTTGCCGCGCGGGAGGACAGCATATGGCGCTACGCCGGCCGATTTGGGCGTCCGTTTTCCCGTTGCTCGGGGTCGTCGCTGGCTGTGTGCCACAGGACAGTGGGCCGAAGGCGGCCAATACCGTCGTCGTCTCACCTGCGCCGGCTCAGCAGTCCGTCGCAGCCGCGGCGCCTCCGGCAGCTGCAGCCAAGATCATCACCGACCTTACCGCGCCGCGATCCGGCATAGGCACGGCCACCTACCGATGCGGCAACAACGGTATGATCTCCATCCAAAATCTAGGCACGTCGTTGCGTGTGGTCGGGTCCGATGGCGCGACCGAGGAGTTTGCGGCGTCGCCCGCCAACCAGAGCAGCCGCTACCAGGCGGCCACGCATGACGCAATCGTGATCGACGGACGCGAGGCGCTGGTGATGAAGAAGGGGTCGACGCCGCAGACCTGCAAACGCTAGGGCTAATCTCAACACCGCCGGGCCCTTGGGCCAGACATGTTGCACTGCAGCGATATCGAGCCGGCTTCGGGCCTCCCGGCCTAATCGATTGAAGCCTAAGCCGGCCTTTTAGTCAGACTAAATTACGTTTTCGAAACGGTTTTCTGGCTTTGACGCGGTGCAAAAAGAGCATTAGAAACCGGCTGTCCGAAGTCGCAACCGGAAGCGGCAATGCCGCATTTCCACCTGAGGCTCCAGAGAGACGCCGAACTGGGGGAGCCATGAGCAAATCACCAGCCACCCGCGAATTTGCCAGACGTGAACGGCCGATTTCGCCGCACCTCACCGTGTACCGGCCGCCGATCACCATGACGATGTCGATCATTCACCGCATCACCGGTGGGGCGCTGTATTTCGGCACGCTGCTGGTCGCCCTGTGGCTGATGGCGGCGGCCAGCTCGCAGGCGACTTTCGATTGGGCCAATTGGGCCTTCGGCACCTGGCTCGGCCGGCTCATCCTGTTCGGCTACACCTGGGCGCTGATGCACCATATGCTGGGTGGCGTGCGCCATCTGGTCTGGGACACCGGCGCCGGCCTCGAGAAGCATACCGCCTCGAAGATCGCCTGGGCGACGCTGGCCGGCTCGATCCTGCTCACGCTGCTGATCTGGATCGCCGGCTATATGGCGCGGGGAGCCTGACCATGAGCGGCAAAAACACCGACATGCGCACGCCGCTGGCGAGGGTCCGCGGCCTCGGCTCCGCCCGCGAGGGCACCGGGCATTTCTGGCGCCAGCGCCTGACCGCGATCGCCAACATCCCGCCGATCCTGTTCTTCGTCGGCTTCCTGATCGCGCTCAACGGCGCCGACTACGCACATGTGCGGGCAGCTCTTGCCAACCCGTTCGTCGCGCTGGTGATGGCCCTGGTGCTTATTTCCGGGCTTACCCATATGCGGCTCGGCATGCAGGTGATCATCGAGGATTACGTGCATGGCGAAGGCATGAAGCTGGCGCTGATCGCGCTCAATACATTTTTCACCATAGCGGTCGGCGTCGCCTCGATCTTCGCCCTGCTCAAGCTGGCATTCGGAGGCTGAGTTGGCCAAGGACGCGAAACAAGCCAACACGGCAGGCTATACCTTTGTCGACCACAAGTTCGACGTGGTGGTCGTTGGCGCCGGCGGCGCCGGCCTGCGCGCCACGCTCGGCATGGCCGAACAGGGCCTGCGCACCGCCTGCATCAGCAAGGTGTTCCCGACCCGCTCGCACACGGTGGCGGCGCAAGGCGGCATTGCCGCCTCGCTGTCCAACATGGGTCCCGATTCCTGGCAGTGGCACATGTACGACACCGTCAAGGGCTCGGACTGGCTGGGCGATGTCGACGCCATGGAATATCTGGTGCGCGAAGCGCCGGCCGCGGTCTACGAGCTCGAACATTATGGCGTGCCGTTTTCGCGCACCGAAGAGGGCAAGATCTACCAGCGGCCGTTCGGCGGCCACATGATGAACTATGGCGAAGGCCCGCCGGTGCAACGCACCTGTGCCGCCGCCGACCGCACCGGCCATGCCATCCTGCACACGCTTTACGGACAGTCGCTGAAGAACAACGCGCAGTTCTTCATCGAGTATTTCGCGCTCGACCTGATCATGGAGCCGGACGGCACCTGCACCGGCGTTCTCGCCTGGAACCTGGATGACGGCACCATCCACCGCTTCTCGGCCAAGATGGTGGTGCTGGCGACCGGCGGCTATGGCCGCACCTATTTCTCGGCCACCTCGGCGCACACCTGCACCGGCGACGGCGGCGGCATGGCCGCGCGTGCCGGCTTTCCGCTGCAGGACATGGAGTTCGTGCAATTCCACCCGACCGGCATCTATGGCGCCGGCTGCCTGATCACCGAGGGCGCGCGCGGCGAGGGCGGTTATCTCGTCAATTCCGAGGGCGAGCGCTTCATGGAGCGCTATGCGCCGTCAGCCAAGGACCTTGCCTCGCGCGACGTCGTCTCGCGCTGCATGACGCTGGAAATCCGCGAGGGTCGCGGCGTCGGCAAGAACAAGGACCACATCTTCCTGCATCTCGACCATCTCGATCCCGCCGTCCTGCATGAGCGGCTGCCGGGCATTTCGGAATCGGCCAAGATCTTTGCCGGTGTCGACCTCACCAAGGAGCCGATTCCGGTGCTGCCCACGGTCCACTACAATATGGGCGGCGTGCCGACCAATTACTGGGGCGAGGTGCTCAATCCGACGGCGATCAATCCAGACCAGGTGTCGCCCGGATTGATGGCTGTCGGCGAAGCCGGCTGCGCCTCAGTGCATGGTGCCAATCGGCTCGGTTCGAATTCGCTGATCGATCTTGTGGTGTTCGGCCGCGCGGCCGCGATCCGCGCCGGCCAGGTCATCGACCGCAAGTCGGCGATCCCTTCGCCCAACGAAGCCTCGGTCGAAAAGATCATGGACCGCTTCGACCGGCTGCGCCACGCCAATGGCTCGACGCCGACGGCCAGCTTGCGTGAAAAGATGCAGAAGGCGATGCAGGAAGACGCGGCCGTATTCCGCACGCAGGAGTCCCTCGAAAGCGGCTGCAAGCGCGTTTCGCAGATCTGGGGCGAGTTGAAGGACATCAAAGTGTCCGACCGCTCGATGATCTGGAACTCCGATCTGGTCGAGACGCTGGAGCTGGAAAACCTGATGGCCAATGCCATCACCACGGTCTACAGCGCCGAGGCGCGCAAGGAGAGCCGCGGCGCACACGCACGCGAGGACTTTTCGGTGCGCGACGACGCTGTCTGGCGCAAGCACACGCTGGCCAGGCTCAGCGAAGACGGCAAGGTGACGCTCTCCTACCGGCCGGTGCACACCGAGCCGCAGCTGGCTGAAAAGGACGGCGGCATCAGCCTCGCCAAGATCGCGCCCAAGGCCCGGGTGTATTGAGGATCGAACATGGTTGAACTCACGCTCCCCAAGAATTCGCAGATCAAGCCGGGGAAGACCTGGCCAAAGCCGGAGGGCGCCACCAATCTGCGGGAATACCGCATCTATCGCTGGTCGCCGGACGATGACGAGAACCCGCGCATCGACACCTATTTCGTCGACATGGACGATTGCGGGCCGATGGTGCTCGACGCGCTGCTGTGGATCAAGAACAAGATCGACCCGACGCTGACCTTGCGGCGTTCCTGCCGCGAAGGCATTTGCGGCTCCTGCGCCATGAACATCGACGGTTCCAACACGCTCGCCTGCACCAAGGGCTGCGACGACATTTCCGGCGCGGTAAAAGTCTACCCGCTGCCGCATATGCAGGTGGTCAAGGATCTTGTGCCCGACCTCACCAATTTCTATGCCCAGCATGCCTCGATCCAGCCTTGGCTGAAGACGGTGTCGCCGGAGCCGGCCAAGGAGTGGCTGCAGAGCCACGAGGACCGCGAGAAACTCGACGGGCTCTACGAATGCATATTGTGCGCCTGCTGCTCGACCTCGTGCCCGAGCTACTGGTGGAACGGCGACCGCTATCTCGGCCCGGCAACGCTTCTGCAGGCCTATCGCTGGCTGATCGATAGCCGCGACGAGGCCACCGGCGAGCGGCTCGACAACCTCGAAGACCCGTTCCGGCTCTATCGCTGCCACACCATCATGAACTGCGCGCAGACCTGCCCCAAGGGCCTCAACCCGGCCAAGGCGATCGCCGAGATCAAGAAGATGATGGTGGAGAGAAGGGTCTAGGCGGAGCGGATTTGCTGCAAACCTCGGATGTCGCGATCCGTAGCGCCCCCCTCTGTCCTGCCGGACATCTCCCCCACGTGGAGGGAGATTGGCTGTCATCGCGGCTTAGCCAATCTCAAAGGTTGAAGGATGACGCGCGCTCGGCGAAGCTGGCGAGCTCCCCCACGTGGGGGAGATGTCCCGCAGGACAGAGGGGGGCGCTGTCCCGCCGGCCTCAGAAAGGATTTTAGTCCAATGAGCGACGATCTTCCCATCCTCTCTCCCAGCGAAGCCCGCATCCTCGGCTGCCTGATCGAGAAGAAAGAGCTGACGCCGGATGTCTATCCGCTGACGCTCAACGCAGCACTGGCCGCCGCCAACCAGAAGACGGCGCGCGAGCCGGTGATGGCACTGGAGCAGACCGAGGTGCACCGGGGGCTGAAGCTGCTCGAACAAAAGGGACTGGTGCGGCAGATGTTCGGCTCGCGCGTCGAGCGCTACGAGCACCAGATGGCGCAGCGCTTCTCGCTGACCACGCCGCAGACCGCTTTGATCGGCCTGCTGTTGCTGCGCGGGCCGCAGACGGCCCATGAACTGCTGGCGCGGGGCGAGCGCATGGCGCGGTTCCCGTCGATCGAAGATCTGCGCGCCGAACTCGACATGCTGATCGGCCGTCGACCGCCACTCATCCAGGAAATCCCGCGCGGACCAGGCCAGCGCGAGGACCGCTACGTTCATCTCCTCAGCGGCCCGGTGGACGTTGCCGCCCTTTCGGTGCAGCGCAGTGCATCGGCCCTGCCTGCTTCCGACCTGGAGGCGCGGTTGGAGGCATTGGAGCAGGAAGTCGCCGCACTGCGCGCTCGCCTGGACGCGCTGGGAGCATAGGCCGGCGCGCGCCTGGGCGCTCGCGCCGGGTCTTACACGGATGCAGCGCTTTCAGCCGAGCCGGGCATCAAGCGATACGTTTATGGCGCCGAGCGCCTTCGAGACCGGGCATCCGGCCTTGGCCTTCTCGGCCAGCTCCGTGAATTTCGCCGCATCGATGCCGGGCACCTTGCCGACCGCGGTGAGTGCGCTGCCGGTGATCCCCGTGCCGGGAACCAGCGTCACCACGGCCTTGGCATCGAGTTCGGTGGCTGGCGTGCCGTTCTCGGCCAGGAAATGCGAGAACTGCATGGCAAAGCAGCCTGCGTGCGCCGCCGCGATCAGTTCTTCCGGATTGGTGCCGGATTTGCCGCTCTCGTCCTCGAAGCGCGCCTTGAACGAATAGGGCGTGCCCTTCAAGGTTCCGCTCTGGGTGTCGAGCGTGCCCGTGCCCTCTTTCAGATTGCCTTTCCAGACGGCGTTTGCGGTGCGGTCCATGAATTCCTCCTTGGTTGTCGTGGTTGGGGTTCGTTGTCGAGGCCGAGCCGGCGTCCGGTCAACTATAGCGCGCGCGGACGCGAAGGCCACTGCGCTCTTTGAACCACCGCACGGTGCCGGCACCGGTGGCCAGATTTTTCCGAAAATGCCGGTGCAGAAATGTCGACTTTGATCTGCTTCGCCCGTCCTGCGGATGGCCACGGATTTGTGGCCGGATGGAAGGTTCACATGGACAGTATGTTTTTTGCATCGTGGAAAGGTGCAGGCTGCGGGGCCGGGCGACGAGAAGAAGACTTCTGGCTGCGTCCGCCGGCGTCCGGCTTTGGCCGGCTTCTGGCGGCGGTTGCCATCATCGGCATCGCGGCATGCCTTCTCGATCATGCGGCGGCGGTCAGTGGCAACACCGATGCCCTCGTCGGCGCATCCTATGGTTCACAGCGGCAAGGGGGCTGGAAATGAAATATGTCTGCCTGGTTATGGTGAGGAAAAGGATCTTCACGCGCTGACCCCGGCAAGGTCGGCCAAGCTCGACGCCGATTCGCTGGCCTACGACCGGGCGCTGGAGGAGAGCGGCCTGCTGATCGTCGCGCAGGCGCTGCAATCGGTGAAAACAGCCAAAACCGTGCGGCGGCGTCAGGGCAAGCGGCTGGTTATCGACGGGCCGTTCGCCGAGACCAAGGAGCAATTGCTTGGTTTCGTCATGATCGAGGCCGGAGATCTCGAAGCGGCGCTGGACATTGCCGCTGGTATTCCACTGGCCGAACTCGGCACGATCGAGGTCCGGGCCATCTACGACATACCGGGGTCATAGAGCCCTGCCAGCGTTGTGGCTGCTTCGAAAACCAGAGCGTCGGGCTGAGCGTTCGGGCTTCGGTTCCGTGCGCAACTTTTGCGTGTTGAAGCAAGGCGAGAGTTCTCCTATCGTCGCCGGGGTTCTTGGGGATTTCGACATGCCTTTCCTGATTGCTATCCTTGGCGTGATGGGCGCGGCGGCGTTCTGGTGGTACCGGATGAAGGCCATGAACGAGGCCGCGCGTGACGTTGCCGATGTCATTGGCCGGGTTCAGGGCTCGGTACGCCGCAAGAAGCTGCGCAAGCAGGCGGCGCTGTCGCCGCTGACGGCGATCGATGATCCAGTCGTAGCGGCGGCTACGCTGATCACATCAATCGTCTCCGAGGATGGGCCCATCCTGCCGCAGCGCGAGGCCGTCATCCGCGCGGTGATTTCCGAGATCGCCGACAAGAAGAAGACCGACGAGGCGGTGATCTATGCCAAATGGGCGGCGGCGCAAGTCGACGACGCCACCGTTGTCATCGACAAGCTGGCGCCGTTTCTACGCGAACGTCTCGATGTCGCCGAGCGAAACGATCTGCTGCAGATGGTCAACCGCGCCGCCCAGGGCGGCGAGAAACGCATCGAAATATCCGACCAGAGGATATTGCGGCTGCGGCAGAAGCTGGGTTTCGAGGTCAACTGAGCGCATACCTTGGGCGATTGGCGGAAACGCCATCGCTTCGTCATCCTGGGGTCTTCGCTCCGCTTCGCGTCGCTGCGCCCAAGGATGACGACGTTGGGGGGCGCTGAATCGATCAGATCGCCTCGCCCTTCAATAGTCGCGGCGTGCTGGCGGACAGTCCCGACGCCTGCCGGATAAAAAAATCCTTCAGGCGCGGCATGCGTTCGACGAGACCGAGGCCGATGTCGCGGACGGTGCGCAGCGGGCCGATATCGTTGGAAAACAGCCGGTTCAGCGCGTCCGTGGTGACACCCATCTGCACCGTGTCGAAGCGGCGCCACTGCTGGTAGCGCTCGAGCACGTCGAGCGCGCCGATGTCCCGGCCGAGCCGGTCGGCCTCGACGATCACCTCGGCAAGGGCCGCGACATCCTTGAAGCCGAGATTGAGTCCCTGGCCGGCGATCGGGTGGATGCCGTGGGCGGCATCGCCGGCGAGCGCGATGCGGGGTGCGACGAAGGCGCGCGCAATGGTCAGGCCGAGCGGCCAGGCGCGCGGCTTATCGGCAACGCGGATCTCGCCAAGCTTCAGGCCAAAGCGCTGTTCGAGTTCGTGTTCGAAGAGGAGATCGTCACCGGCCACCAGCTTCTCGGCGTCGGGCGTACGCTCGACCCAGACGATCGACGAGCGGTTGGTGCCGTCCTCGCCGGGCTTGAGCGGCAATGTGGCGAAGGGGCCGGCCGGCAGGAAATGCTCTTCGGCGCGACCGTTGTGCGGGCGTTCATGCGCCACGGTGCAGACGATGCCCGACTGGCCATATTCCCACTTCACCGTCTTGATGCCGGCCATGTCGCGCAGCTTCGAGTTGACGCCGTCGGCGGCGACCAGCAGGCGGGCCTTCAGGGTCGCGCCGTCGGCGAGATGCACTGTGATGCCGGCGCCGTTGGTCTCGAACCCCTGCACGGCGACGCCTTCGATGATGTCGATGCCGAGCTTTTCGGCGCTGGCCCGCAAGGCGCCGTTCAGCACCCTGTTGGCGACCATATGCGCAAAGGGCTCGCCCGGCGCCACTTCGCCGTCGAAGGTCAGAAAGACCGGACGCACCGGATCGGCGGTGCGCGAATCGGTGATGATCATCTCGGTGATCGCCTGCGCCTGGGGCACGATCTCGGCCCACACGCCGAGCTGGTCGAGCATGCGGCAGGCGGCGGCGGCGATGGCCGAGGCGCGGCCATCCCTTTGCCAGGCGCCAGCAGGTGCGGCATCGACGAGAGCGATGGCGAGACCCGGTCGCGCCTGCTTCAGCGACACGGCGGCGGCCAGGCCGACATAGCCGGCGCCGGCGACCAGGACATCGAGCCCAGATACTGTTTTCGCGTTTGCCCCTGTTTTCGTGTCCGCCTTGCGTTCCATCATCTTCGCTCCTGCGCGCCGCCGGGTCCTGCACCCTTGACTGCCTGTCCGTCCTGTCGGAAACCGCCATAACACTTCTGCGGCGAGGGCGCGAAATATGACGGCAGCCATGGACGAGCTTCTCGGCATTCTCGACCTCGAGAAGCTGGAACACAATCTGTATCGTGGTCGCAGCCCCTTGCTCGACTGGCAGCGCGTGTTCGGCGGCCAGACCATCGCCCAGGCGCTGGTGGCGGCGCAGCGGACAGTGGATCCCGATCGGCACGTGCATTCGCTGCACGGCTATTTCATGCGGCCCGGCGACACCAAGGTGCCGATCGTCTACGAGGTCGACCGTATTCGCGACGGCGGCTCCTTCACCACGCGGCGCGTGGTGGCAGTCCAGCACGGCCAGGCGATCTTTTCGCTCGAAGCCTCGTTCCAGCAGGACGAGGTCGGTCTCGAGCACCAGGTGCCGATGCCGCAGGACGTTCCGGGGCCGGACACGTTGCTGTCGCAACGCGAATTGCTGGGCAAATTCGCCGACGCGGTGCCCGATGGCATCAAACGCTACTGGGAGCGCGACCGGCCGATCGAGATGAAGCCGGTGATGCTGAAGCATTACACCAGCCGCGAAAAGCTGGAGCCGAAGCAGAATATCTGGATCCGCACCACAGGTCCGGTGCCGGCGGACCGCGCCATCCAGGCGGCGGTGCTCGCCTATCTTTCCGACATGACGCTGCTCGACACATCGACCTTCGCGCATGGCCGCGCCATTTTCGATCGCGATATCCAGGCGGCGAGCATTGACCACGCCATGTGGTTCCATCGCAGCCATGCGCTCGACGACTGGATGCTCTACACGCAGGACAGCCCGTCGACACAGGGGTCGCGCGGCTTTACACGCGGGTCGCTGTTTGCCCGCGACGGCACGCTGATCGCCTCGGTTGCGCAGGAAGGGCTGATCCGGCTCAAGCGATCGCCTGCAGAGTAGGCATTTTTCAAAAATTGCCTAAGTTTTAGGCAGATGCACCGCTGCAGCTGTGGGCAGGTTGCGTCGGTGTGCTCTCTAATCTCTTTGTTTACAACGGGTTAACACCCTGCTTCGGCACTTGGCACGGAGCTTGAATCCTCGTGGGCACTCTCCGGCTTTTTAGGATCGGTGAAGGTGTGCAAACGCGGGGGACCGCAACAGCGAAGGGTGAAACCTTATGAAAATTGTGATGGCAATCATCAAGCCGTTCAAGCTCGACGAGGTACGCGAAGCGCTTACCGCCGTCGGCATCCAGGGCCTGACCGTCACCGAAGTCAAAGGCTACGGGCGTCAGAAAGGGCATACGGAAATCTATCGCGGGGCGGAATACGCGGTCAGCTTCCTGCCGAAGATCAAGATCGAAGTCGCCGTCAGTTCCGACATGGTGGACAAGGCTGTCGAAGCCATCACCGCCGCCGCCAAGACCGGCCAGATCGGCGACGGAAAGATCTTCGTTTTCGGCATCGATCAGGCGGTGCGCATCCGCACCGGCGAAACAGACACCGACGCGCTCTGAGCGGCGATCACGTATTCCAATGGAGAGTTCAATGAATATTCCTTCCACCTTGAAGTCAGCGGCGCGCTCCGCGCTGCTCGGCTCGTTCGCGCTCGGAGCATTGGGCACGGTCGCCGCATTCGCGCAGGAAGCGGCTCCCGCCGCGGCCGCAGCAGCGCCAGCTTTCACCGTCGACAAGGGCGACACCACGTGGATGATGGTTTCCACCGTTCTGGTGCTGTTGATGACGGTTCCCGGTCTTGCGCTTTTCTACGGCGGCCTGGTTCGCAGCAAGAACATGCTGTCAGTGCTGATGCAGGTCTTCACCATCACCAGCGTGGTCATGATCATCTGGGTTTTCTACGGCTACAGCCTCGCCTTCACCCCGGGCAACGCCTTCGTCGGCGGCCTTTCCAAGATGTTTCTCTCCGGCGTCGATGTGACGACCCTGTCGGAAACCTTTACCAAGGGTGTCGCCATTCCTGAACTGGTGTTCGTCGTCTTCCAGATGACCTTCGCCTGCATCACGCCGGCCCTGATCGTCGGCGCCTTCGCCGAACGCGTCAAATTCTCCGCTTTGATCCTTTTCGTCATCCTGTGGGTCACTTTCATCTACTTCCCGATCGCTCATATGGTCTGGTTCTGGGGCGGCCCGAGCGCTTATAGCGATCCGACGGGCCTCATCTTCAGCTTCGGCGCCATCGACTTCGCCGGCGGCACGGTCGTTCACATCAATGCGGGCATTGCCGGCCTCGTCGGCGCGCTCATGATCGGCAAGCGCAGCGGCTACAAGAAGGATCTCATGGCGCCGCACTCGATGACGCTGACCATGGTCGGTGCTTCGCTGCTGTGGGTCGGCTGGTTTGGCTTCAACGCCGGTTCGAATCTTGAAGCGAACGCCTATGCGGTGCTGGCCATGATCAATACCTTCGTCGCCACGGCGGCGGCGGCGGTCACCTGGATCGTGCTTGAATCGCTGCTGCGCGGCAAAGCCTCCATGCTTGGTGCCGTTTCGGGTGCGGTGACCGGCCTCGTCGCCGTCACGCCCGCTGCCGGCTTTGCCGGCCCGATGGGCGCCATCGTGCTCGGCATCGTCGCCACCTTCGTCTGCTACTTCTTCGTCTCGGTGGTGAAGAACACGTTCGACTACGACGACAGCCTGATGTCTTCGGCGTCCACTGCATCGGCGGCATCATCGGCGCGCTCGGCACAGGCATCCTGGTCAATCCTGCCCTCGGTGGCGCCGGCATTGTCGACTATTCGACGGCCGACTTTGCTGCCGGCTATGCCGGCACGGCCACCCAGCTCCTGGCGC
>NZ_RZRK01000749.1:0-2959 GCF_003997835.1 Mesorhizobium sp. M7A.F.Ca.CA.004.12.1.1 | reverse complement strand
CGGGATCTTGGCAATGACGTCGCGCTCGCGCCTGTAGCCGATATGGGTCACGGCGATGATCTTGTTGACGCCTTCGCCCTTGAGCTTCTCGACTTCGGCGGTGATCGACTTGACGTCATCCTCTATTGCGACGTTGGGTCCGGGGGAAGCGAGGTCCGGCGTGTCGTTGGTGATCGCGCCGATGATGCCGATCTTCTGGCCGCCGACCTCGACGACAACAGATGGCTTGACTCGGTCGCCGAGCTTGGATTGCGCGTTGGCCTTCACATTGGCGCCGAGCACCGGGAACTTGATCATGTCGAGGAACGGCGCCAGGGCCGCCTCGCCGTCGTCGAATTCATGGTTGCCAAGGGCCATGGCATCGAACTTCATGTCGTTGAGGAATTCGCCTTCGACCTTGCCCTTGTAGGTCGTGTAGAACAGCGAGCCCTGGAAATTGTCGCCTGCGCTGAGCAGCAGCACGTTCTGGCCTTGCAGCTTCTTGCGCTCCTGGGCGATCGCGGTGATCAGCCGGCCCGCGCCACCGATGCACTCGCCCTTGGTTTCCTCGTCCGCCGAGCAGGTCGATTCATATTTGTTGTTGCCTTCGATGCGGCTGTGCCAGTCGTTGATATGCAGGATGTTCAGCGTGTAGTCGGCAAAGGACGCGCCGGCCGACAGACCGAGTGCTGAGGCTGACAGGGCTGCAATGGCGGCAAGTTTCTTCATCTTCGTCTCCCGGAAAGCCGATCAGAGGCCACTAGCGCTCTTGCTTGACTGGAACATAACAGCCGGCGCTTCGGCCATGTTCCCATCGCGTTCCGGATGACGCAAGCGGAATCCGGGACCCCTTTGCCGGCATAAAAAAGGACGGCGGCCAACCGGCCGCCGTCCTTGGAAACGAATGGTCGCGGGCTCAGACGCGCCTTGTCAGCACGAAATTCTGACCGCTGGAACTCGTGCAGTTGAGCTGGCTTGTCGACACCATCAGGCAGTTGAAGCTGACCGCGGTCTGGCGGATCAGCGAGGTGCCGTTGATCTGCACCGATGTGGCGCCGGTCATCGTGTAGCTGCCGTCGGCAAGCTTCTGGCCGGTGTCGGTGGCCACGGTCGTGAAGGTACCGCCGGCGAAGGTCGACAGGCCGGTGCCCTTGGCGTCGATCCAGGAGCCCTCGACGCCTTTCGGCGCCGCTGCCATCGGCGGTTCATCAGGGCCGCTGGTCGCACAGGCGGCGAGCATCGTCGCAATGGCACCCGCCACGCTCATCGAAAGAATTTTGCGCGCAATGATCATATGAAAATCCTCTCCTCTCGCATCGGCCCGAAAACCGGAATCGATTTTCGACAAGCACGAGGCGTGCATCCAAGTTTCCAGAGCGACATGCGTCCAGATGAATGCGTGTCGTTGTGGTCCGCATCCCTTCAATCGCCCGATTTCCGGGCGATTGCAAGGCGGTGAGGCAGGTAGGCGGTGCTGCTATCGCACAAGGATGTTGCGGAACTGCCACGGGTCGTTCCGGTCGAGGTCTTCCGGGAACAGGCCGGGGCGGTTATCGAGCGGCGTCCAGTCGGTGTAATAGCCCTTGACCGGTCCGAGATACTGGGACTGCACTTCCAGGCACCGCCTGTAGTCCATCTCGTCGGCTTCGACGATGCCGGCCTCGGGGTTTTCGAGCGCCCAGACCATGCCCGAGAGCACCGCCGAGGTGACCTGCATGCCGGTGGCGTTCTGGTAGGGCGCCAGCTTGCGCGCCTCGGCGAGCGACAGCTGCGAGCCGTACCAGTAGGCATTCTTGTCGTGGCCGTAGAGCAGCACGCCGAGTTCGTCGACGCCGTCGATCAACTCGTTCTCGTCGAGCACATGATGCACCGGCTGAGGCTTGCCGGCGGCGCCGAACATCTCGTCGAGCGACAGCATAGCGTCGTTGCAGGGATGGTAGGCATAGTGGCAGGTCGGGCGGTATTGCACCTTGCCCTTCTTGGAACGCACGGTGAAGAAATCGGCGATCGAGATCGCCTCATTATGCGTCACCAGCAGGCCGTATTGCGCGCCGGGCGTCGGGCACCACGAGCGCACGCGCGTGTTGGCGCCCGGCTGCTCCAGATAGATGGCTGCCTTCGAGCCGTGCTTGTGCTTCTTGGCGTTCTTCGGCATCCATGTCTCGTGTGTGCCCCAGCCAAGTTCCGCGGGCTGCAGGCCCTCGGAGATGAAGCCTTCGACCGACCAGGTGTTCCAGAACACATCCATCGGTTTCGGCTTCTTGGCGCGCTGGGTGTCGCGTTCGGCGATGTGGATGCCCTTGACGCCGGCCTTCTTCATCAGCTTGGCCCAGCCCTCGCGGTCGTCCTGCGCGGGCTCCGAGAACTCCAGGCCAAGATCGGTGGCGAGATTGACCAACGCCTGCTTGACGAACCACGAGACCATGCCTGGATTGGCGCCGCAGGTGGAGACCGCCGTGGCGCCGCCGGGCTTGTCGTGCTTTTCCTTGAGCAGCGACTCGCGCAGCGCGTAATTGGTGCGGCTGGCGTTGTCCGCCTTGGCGTCGAAATAGAAGCCGAGCCATGGTTCGACGACGGTGTCGATGTAGAGAACACCGAGCTTGCGGCAGAGCCGCATCAGATCCACCGAGCCGGTATCGACCGACAGGTTGATGCAAAAGCCCTGGCCGCCGCCATTGGTCAGAAGCGGGGTCAAGAGCTTCTTGTAGTTCTTCTCGGTCACCGCTTCCTGGACGAAGGCGATGCCGCGCTCGTCGAGCAGCTTGCGGTCGGTGTCGCGCGGGTCGATGACCGTCATGCGCGACTTGTCGAACTGGAAATGGCGTTCAATCAGCGGCAGCGTTCCCCGGCCGATCGAGCCGAAGCCGATCATCACGACAGGGCCGCTGATCTCACCGTAAACGGGCCAGTTTTCATTCGCCATTTTATCGAGCACTCCTTCAAAACCCAGGAAACTGGGAAAACATGCGCAAGCCGGGGA
>NZ_RZRK01000748.1:0-2962 GCF_003997835.1 Mesorhizobium sp. M7A.F.Ca.CA.004.12.1.1 | reverse complement strand
GTGCAAGGTGCGGGCGAGAACATCGCGGCCGAGAGCATCGGTGCCCAGCCAGTGCGCCCAGCTCGGCGGCTGCAAGCGGCGCGCGACCATTTCGAGCGGATCGAACTGCACGATTAAGGCGGCGAAGACGGTCATGAACAGCCAGAACAGGATGACGACCGTGCCGATGACCAACGGCGCGGTCAGCCATTCGGGAACAGCGGCGGAATGGGATTTGGTTGTGACCGCCGACATCAGCTCAACCTCACGCGCGGATTGGCCACCACGTAGAGGATGTCCGTGATGAGGTTGGTGACCAGGAAGGCGAGGCCGCCGACGATGGTGACGCCGATGATCGCCGGGAAGTCGAGCGCGCGCGCCGCCTCGACGGCATAGGAGCCCATGCCGGGCCAGGAAAAGATGGTTTCTGTCAGCACCGCGCCGGTGATCAGATAGGCGAAGGAATAGCCGATGACGGTCAGGGTCGGTACCATGGTGTTGCGCAACGCATGGACGATGACGACGCGGAATTCGCTCGCCCCCTTGGCGCGCGCGGTGAGGACGAACTCGCGGCTCATCACATCAAGCATGTTGGCGCGCACCAGCCGCGATATGGTGCCGGAAACCGTCCAGCCGAGGACGAAGGCCGGCAGAAGCAGGTGCCAGAGCGCGTCCTTGAAGACGGTCCAGTCGCCAGCCAGAAGCGAATCGATGGTCAGGAAGCCGGTGATGCCGGGCGGCAATGCCAGGCGGGCATCGACCCTGCCCGGCCCCGGCAGCCAGTTCAGCATGACGGAGAAGATGAACAACAGGCCGAGCCCCGACCAGAACACCGGCAGCGAAGAGCCGAACAAGGCGAACAGCCGCGCGCCATGATCGATCAGGCTGTTGCGGAAATAGGCGGCCAGCACACCAAGCACAATGCCGAGCGTGGTGCCGAAGATCATCGCAGCGAAAACCAGTTCGAGCGTTGCCGGCAAGCGGTAGAGAATGTCGGTGCCGACATTGCGCTTGGTGATGAACGAGGTGCCAAGATCGCCGCTCAGCAGATTCCCAAGATATATCATATAGCGTTCCGGCAAAGGACGATCGAGACCCCAGCGCGCCTTGGCGGCGGCCACCACTTCGGGGTTGCTCATCTGCTGTTCGGCGACAATCGCGGTCAGCGGATCGCCCTTGGTCACCGTAGTGATCAGGAAGGCGATGGTGACGATGCCGAGCACCAGAAACGGCATGGCGATAAGCCGGCGCAAAATATAGCGAGACACGTGGCTACCTTCACAAGGAGGGGCTTCGTAAGATGGCACAGGGCGCTTGGAGATGCCATCGAGGGAAGCATATTGACAGTGGGGGAAAGCGCCTGTCAATATAAATGGAATTTAATTTCATTTTTTAGACAACGCCGGCGACGCTGGCCCGACAGGCGGACGACGACGCCAGAAAGACCTCAGCGTGCGCAAGCGAGCCACCAGGGACGAGACGGAGCTTGAAGGCGAAGGCGCGCAGCTTTCGTCGTCGCTGGTGCGCGGGCTCGGCATCCTGCGCGCCTTCCGCCCGGGCGATGCCTCACTCGGCAACCAGGACATCATTGCCCGCACCGGCCTGCCCAAGGCCACGGTTTCACGCATCACCTATACGCTAAGCGCGCTCGGCTATCTCCTCTACGACAAGGACCTTGGCCGCTACAGCCTGGGACCCGCCACCGTGGCGCTGGGCTATTCGGCGCTCAGTTCCAGCGCCGTCGTTCACGTCGCCCGGCCGCTGATGCAGCCGCTGGCCGACCTGACCGGTGCGGCGGTGGCGCTCGGCACGCGCGACAGCCTCAACATGGTCTATCTGGCCAATTGCCGGTCGGAGAGCCTTGTCACGCTGCGCCTCAATCCAGGCTCCTACCTGCCGATCTGGAAGACATCGATGGGGCTGGCCTATGCGGCGGCCCTTTCACCTGAGGAGCGCGCTCGCCTTGTGGAGGCTTTGCAGGAGGCCGAGCCGGACAGGGCGGCGATGATCGGGGCGGCGATCGACGATGCGATCGCCCAGTATGCAGACAAGGGCTATGTGACGTCGTTCGGCGCCTGGCACAGCTATATTCATGCGGTCGGCGTGCCGTTCCGTCCGAGTGACGGCTCGCCGCTGGTTGCCATCACCTGCGGCGGCATCGGCGAGATCATCACGGAAGAGCGCGCGCATGCCGAGATCGGACCGGCGCTGGTGGCGATGGTGAAGGCGCTGGGCAGAGAGCTCGAGGGAAATCCCGGGTAACGGGATTGGCCCAGACGATCGGCCTCGCATGCCGGCTTGAACTCGCCTGATGGGGACCGCACAGTCGCAGTCGATGGTATGGCGGTCGCGTGCCGTCATCGTCCATCGGGTTGGGATGATCGGGAAAATAGGATGCCGATGAATTTTACAGGGCGGTTCAGCGGTCGAGCGGCGGTGATCACCGGCGGCGCTTCAGGCATCGGTCTGGCAGTGGCTCAGAGGATTGTCGAAGAGGGCGGACGGGTTTCAGTCTGGGATCGCGATCCGGCTCAGATCGAACAGGCCAAAGCCACCCTTCCCGGCCTCCACGGTGTTGCCATCGACGTCGCCGATGCGGCCGGCGTGGAACGCGCCAAGCAGTCGGCGATCGAAGCGCTTGGCGGTGTCGACATCCTGGTCACCAGTGCGGCGATCACCGGGCCGAACATGACGACCTGGAACTATTCGACCGAGGATTGGCAGAAGGTCATCGACATCAACATCAACGGCGTCTTCTACTGCAACAAGGCGCTCGTGCCGCACATGCTCGAGCGCAACTATGGCCGCATCGTCAACATCGCCTCGATCGCCGGCAAGGAAGGCAATCCCAACGCTTCGGCCTACAGCACCTCGAAGGCCGCGGTGATCGGCCTGACCAAGTCGCTCGGCAAGGAACTGGCCAAGACCAAGGTGACGGTCAATTGCGTCACACCGGCGGCCGTGCGCACCGCTATCTTCAAGC
>NZ_RZRK01000747.1:0-2964 GCF_003997835.1 Mesorhizobium sp. M7A.F.Ca.CA.004.12.1.1 | reverse complement strand
TTGTCGCCGTAGGCTGCCTGGCGCGGATCTATTGGCCGGCAATCGGCGAGGCTTTCCTCTGGCGCGGCTTTTCAGGCCCGCCGATGGATCCAGCCTCGTTACGGCTGGCGGGGTTCCTGGTGGCGGCGTTCGCCTGCCTGCTTGGTGCAGGGCTGTTTTGGGCCGGCCTCTTGCCGGACCGGTCGGGCCAAGCAGCGGGCGCGCCGCTGTTTGGTCGCGCGGCGGAGATGCAGGACGTTGGCACGCCCGGCCTGCGCAGAGTCTTTCTCGTCCTGCCATTGGTCGTGGTCGCCGCACTGGCCGCCGACCGGTTCGGCCCTTGGCATGAAGGCGGCGACATAGCCAGCGAGCCCGTCGAACCGAAGGCCGACGAACCCAATCCTGGCGAGCCGAAGGCCAACGAACCCAAGGGGCAGGATGTCGCCAGCGCGCCGCCGGCCTCAGAGCCGGCAGCCCCACCGCCTGCACCAGCAGAAGCTGCTTCGCCGCCGGAGGCCGCCGATCCGCCTGCGGCACCGGTCCCACTGACGCCGCCGGCGCTGGTGCAACCGACCCCGCCAACGCTAGTGCCGCCGACCGCGCCCGCGCCTCCGGCGCCGCCGGAGGTCGCGGTCATTCCGCCGCCCATCGTGGCGCCATTGCCGCCGGCTCCGCCGCCGCTACCGACGCAGCCCGAGGGCCACCGCGACTCGGTCGTCTGGCTGGCGGTGGCGCCCGACGGGCACTCGATCATGAGCGCCAGCACCGATCACACGATCAAGCTGTGGGACATCGCCGCCAAGCAGCTGATCCGCACTCTCGGCGTGCACAAGGATATGGCCCGCACGGCGCTGTTCATGCCCGACGGCGTCAGCGCGCTGACGGCCGGCGACGACGGCGAGATCGTGCAGCGCAAACTTTCCGACGGCGCGGTGCTGCATGTCTTCTCCTCGGGCGGCAATGGCGGCGTCAGAAAGCTGGCGATCAGCCCGGACGGCAAACATGCCATCAGCGGGCACGACACGGGCAATGTCATCGTCTGGGATCTCAAGAAGGGCGCTGTGCTGCACGCCATGAGCGGGAACGGCTGGTCGGTCAGCGCCGTCGCCGTCTCGCCCGATGGCAGGCAAGCCCTCAGCGGCAGCATAGACGGCACACTGAAACTTTGGGACATCGAAAGCGGCAAGCAATTACGAAGTTGGCACGGGCATGAGCGAGGCACATATGGCGCCGCGTTCACCGCCGACGGGCATCATCTGGTCACCGGCAGTGGCGATTACACGATCAAGCTCTGGGATCTAGACAGCGGCCGCGAAGCGCGCCGCTTTGAAGGCCACGAAGGCACCGTCTACTCATTGGCGCTGTCGGCCGACGGCCAGCGCCTGGTCTCCGGCTCGCTCGACGGCACGGCGCGGCTGTGGGACATGGACACCGGCAACCAGATCGCGATGTTCGATAGCCGGACCGGCCCGATCTACGCGGTGGCCTTCACCGCCGATGGCACGGTGGTGACCGGCGGCAACGACCGCACCATCAGGGATTGGCCGGCCGCCGGCGGCGACAGCGTCGTGCTGTTTGCCGGCGCGCCGGAGTGAACGGAACCTTGATCGCATTGTCCGCCGTGCTATGAAAAACCATGTCAGCTCCCAGCCTCCCGGACAACGCGCCGCTCATTGTCATCGATCTCCAGACCGGCATGTTCGACGGTGTGCACGAGCCGCCGATCCATGATGCGCGAGATATTGTCGAGCGCACCAAGGCGGTGATCGATTGGGCGCGGCGCGGCGGGCGCAAGGTCGCTTTTATCAGGCATGACGGACCCGATGGCGACCCGTTGGCACCGGATGAGCCGGGCTGGCCGGTTTGGCCCGCGCTCGGCCAGGCGGCGGACGAGCCGACCTTTGCCAAATCGGTGCGCGATGCATTCAGCAATCCCGCCTTCGGCGATTGGGTGGCCGGGCAAGGTGCGGGTGCTGTCGTGCTCTTGGGCGCACAGACCGATTTTTGCGTGGCCGCGACGGTCAAGGGCGCGGTCGCCAGAGGGCTCGGCGTGACCGTGGTGTCCGATGCGCACAGCACGCTGGACAATGCCAGCGAGAGTGCCGAACAGGTCATCACCAGGCACAATGGCGAATTCGCGGAGGCCGGTGTCAATCTGGTGACCACAAAGGCGCTTGTCGGCGGCTGAAGCCCGACCGTCGCCGCAGGCGGCATTATCAGGCAGGCCGGGTTGAGGACTTCGCGAGGGAAGGCAGCGCCAGGCGGCTGCCGTGGTCGACGCGGACGGGGGGGCGCATTGTTGGGATGGCTCGGGCGCCCGCGTCAACCAGGGCGGCTCGTACCGCCGCATTAGCAACATTGCACATCGCAGGTCGCTCGAAACTTCCGCGAAAGCGGAATAGGCCGGAGCAAAAGTGCGGATTCGGCTGAGACTTTCGGCGCGCTTTCCCGGTACGGGGAATCAAAAAGTCTGCTGGTTGTCGGCATGCCCCTCAAGGCGTCCGTCGCTCCTGCACCGGATCGGCGAGGAACGACGCCGCAATCAGGTCGTCGGCATCGATCCGGCCATGACGATCTTCCATGATGGCCGCGACCTTTTGAAAGGTTTTCATTTCGGCATCCGTCACCCGCGCATTGCGCATTCTGGCTTGGAGATCGGCCAGGCGAACGCCCAAAGCAGGGGATCTCACAGCTTTGCTTGTCATCTTCACTCGTCCTGTTTGGAACCTGACATGTGCGACCCGCCGCCATGGCTGGCGGCGGGTTTGGGACCGTTCGAAATTCAGTCGTAGACCTTGACGATCTTGCGGGTGCCCGGATCCACCAGGACTGTGCGGTTGTCGACGACCACGTAGCGGTATTGGACATCGGGGATCTCATGAAGCTCGACCGTTTCCGGCAACGCGCTACCAATATTCAGTTCCACACCGGGAACCTTGACCGAAGCGAGGGGCTGCTTCTTCACATACTCGCGGATGACCGTGT
>NZ_RZRK01000746.1:0-2968 GCF_003997835.1 Mesorhizobium sp. M7A.F.Ca.CA.004.12.1.1 | reverse complement strand
GGTCGTCAGTTTCGACATCTGATTTTCACGGCGCCGTCGTCTGCTGTCGGATTCCGGCCGCGGGCAGGAGCGGGCGGTTGTCTCGCCTTATCAGGCCGCTTGCCTTTACATCGCCATTGTCGACGTGCCAGAAGCGCGTTCGAACGAGCAAGCCCGATGATCGGAGAAGACTGTTGAAGCCGGACGAAATCAGAAAGCTGGACGCCTATTTCAAGCGCGTCTTCCAGAACCCCAAGCTCGAGGTCAAGGCACGGCCGCGCAAGGACGATTCGGCCGAGGTCTATGTCGGCGACGAATTCCTCGGCATCGTCTTCAAGGACGAGGACGACGGCGATTACAATTTCTCGATGGCGATCCTCGACATCGATCTGGCCTGAGCCAGCGATTTTGCGCTCGGCCGGCTCCGCCTCGAATGCGGCCGGCCGGCCGGACCTTCCGAGGCTTTCTTAACGTCCTGTTTTCAGGACGCGCCCGGCTTCAGTGGCGATTGCCGCGTCGAGCGCCTGCCAATCGCCCAGAAACTCCCTTGGGAAGCGATAGGTGAGGCTGAGCTCGTCGCCGACCTGGATGTCGCGCTCGCAAGGCGCCAGCGATTGGTCGGCACTCGGTCCGCTCAGGCAACGGGCCACAAACGGCTCCTTGCCGGGGCGATTGCCGACAACCAGCACCTCGTTCAGATAGCCTGATTTCTCGTTGAAACCATAAATCATCGTGCCGCCAGGCCCGACAATGCCGGGTTGGATGATCAACGCGCTGTAGATCGGCGCGAAGCGGCCACTCATGTCACGCGACATCATCTGCTGTTCGAAGGCCAGAAAGACGATGCTTTTGGCTGTCCCCGTATGGTTGAAATCATCCCGCGCGGCCTCGCTGTAGCCGTCCATCTGGGGATAGCGCAGATAGAGGTCGAGCCGCGAGGCGATGCCGTCGCGCCGGGCCTGGGCGAAACGGATGGCGTTGGCCGGGACCGTGATGACATTGTTGCCGATCACCACTTGGTGCATCGTTGCGTCGTCGGTGTATCCGGCCATGGCGATCGAATGGCCAAACCATTTGCCTGCAAGGCTGATCGCTGCTGAAAGCAGGGCCAGCGCCGCGAATCCGTAGAGCACCCGCTTCATCAGCCTGGAATCGACCACAGTGAGTTCGTTGGCGAGCGCTGCCTGCTTCATCTCAGTCCTCGGATCTCGGGCCGTCCGTCCGCCTCCAGTGTCCCTGGGCGGCACACATCGTACGGCACGGCTCTTGCAGCCTGCGTGGAACGACTGTGCAATTTCATGGTAAATGGAAAGTTAAGATGGGACCGCTGGAACTCACACTCTTTGCTTTTGCCGTCGGGTTGACGGCCTGCGGGCTGGCCGGATCGGCTATGGAACTGGTGTCGGGCCGCAAGGTCGCCTTCACCGAACCCTATGTGTCGCCGTCACATGTCTTGCGCTCGCTGCTCGCCACTGCCTGTGCCGGACCCTTCATGCTGGTCAATGATGCCATCGATGCCCGGCGTCAGCGCCGCATTTCAACGTTGGCGCTGATGTCCTGCGGCTGCACGGCAATTGCGTGGACCTTGGCGCTGGGCGTCGTCGTGCTTGCCATTGCCTCATGGACGGTCCGTCTCCTAGGGTCCGAGCTGCCAGCTTGAGACGATTCGGAGACCAGAAATGCCGCTTTATGCGATCGATGGAACAGAGCCCAGCTTCGCCGATGCGGGTTCGAACTGGATCGCACCCGATGCGACGCTGATCGGCGACGTCAGGGTCGGACGCAATGCCGGCTTCTGGTTCGGCGCCGTCATCCGCGGCGACAATGAGCCCATCGTCATCGGTGCCGACACCAATGTGCAGGAACATACGGTCATGCACACCGATCCCGGTTTCCCGCTGACGATCGGGGAAGGCTGCACGATCGGCCACCGCGCCTTGCTGCATGGCTGCACGATCGGCGACAACAGCCTGATCGGCATGGGCGCCATCGTGCTGAACGGCGCGAAAATCGGCAGGAATTGCCTGGTCGGCGCCGGTGCGCTGGTCACCGAAGGCAAGGAATTCCCGGACAATTCGCTGATCGTCGGTTCGCCGGCCAAGGCGATCAGGGTGCTGGACGACGCGGCCGTGGCCAGGTTGCGCGGCTCGGCGGCGCACTATGTCGCCAATGGCAAACGCTTCAAGGCGGGGTTGAAGAAGGTCTGAGATCAGCCTGGCATTTGCTGGCGGTGGTTTCGTCGCGCCCCAACTCACTGTCCGTCAGTTGCGCCCGGCCATCGCATCGCGCAGCAAGGAAGCACCGCCTTCAAAGCCGGCAATCTCGGCTTCCTCGATCGCGGTCCTGTAGTCATCGATGCGGGTTTCGAGCACCGGGTCGGCGCCCGCCGCCAAAAGCAGGCCGATCGCATCGACACTGCGGATGGCCACC
This sequence comes from Mesorhizobium sp. M7A.F.Ca.CA.004.12.1.1, assembly GCF_003997835.1. Lineage (NCBI taxonomy): Bacteria > Pseudomonadati > Pseudomonadota > Alphaproteobacteria > Hyphomicrobiales > Phyllobacteriaceae > Mesorhizobium > Mesorhizobium sp. M7A.F.Ca.CA.004.12.1.1. The sequence goes on along the minus strand of NZ_RZRK01000746.1, from coordinate 559 downwards.
GAATAGTGCAGCGGCGTCCAGTCGTTGACGCCCCGCATGTTGGGGTCGGCACCGCCGTCGATCAAAACCCGCACGATGTCCAGCCGGTCGGCGCGGTCGGTGGACAGCGCTGCAATGATGGACGGAAACCCACCGTGATCCTGATAGTTTGGATTCGAGCCGGCATCCAGCAAAGACGAGATGAAGCCGACGGGGCTCCAATAGATCGCATATTCCAGCGGATGCCCGAGGCCGAGCTCGAACGGCATGCGCTCGTCGAACCAGCGGGAAGAGCCGCCCAACGCCACGCCGAGGCCCTCGAAGTCGCCGGCCTTGAAGGCATCGTCGATAACGTTGAACAGGCGATGGCGCTCGCATCGATCTTCCGGGATTTCCAACATGGCCGTGATCCAGAAGGCGAAACTGACGGCCTATAGTGCCTCGATCTTCCGGGCGTGGGAAGGCGGGACGATTCGACTGAATGAGATTGGGATCTTCAGCCTACCGCAGGCTGATTGGTTTTCGATTCTCCGCCAGAAATGGCGGAGCCGGCCCGGGGACGGGGCCGGCTCCTTTCACC
>NZ_RZRK01000745.1:0-2971 GCF_003997835.1 Mesorhizobium sp. M7A.F.Ca.CA.004.12.1.1 | reverse complement strand
AACATCATCAATGGCGGCGCGCATGCCGACAACCCGATCGACTTCCAGGAATTCATGATCCTGCCGATCGGCGCGCCGACGCTGCGCGAAGGTGTCCGCTGGGGTTCGGAAATCTTCCATACGCTGCGCAAGAAACTGAAAGACGCCGGCCACAACACCAATGTCGGCGACGAGGGCGGCTTCGCCCCGAACCTGAAAAGCGCGCCGGTGGCGCTCGATTTCATCATGGAATCGATCGAGCAGGCTGGCTTCAAGCCGGGCGACGAGATCGCGCTCGGCCTCGATTGCGCCGCGACCGAGTTCTTCAAGGACGGCAACTACGTCTATGAGGGCGAGAAGAAGACGCGCGATCCCAAGGCCCAGGCCAAATACCTGGCCAAGCTTGCCGCCGACTATCCGATCATCTCGATCGAGGACGGCTTGGCCGAGGACGACTGGGAAGGCTGGAAGTACCTGACCGACCTGATCGGCAAAAAGACGCAGCTGGTCGGCGACGACCTGTTCGTCACCAATACGGCGCGGCTGCGCGACGGCATCCGCATGGGCGTTGCCAATTCGATCCTCGTCAAGGTCAACCAGATCGGCTCGCTGACGGAAACGCTCGACGCCGTAGAGACCGCGCACAAGGCCGGCTACACTGCCGTCATGTCGCACCGCTCGGGCGAAACCGAGGATTCGACCATCGCCGATCTCGCGGTTGCCACCAATTGCGGACAGATCAAGACAGGCTCGCTGTCGCGCTCCGACCGCATGGCCAAGTACAACCAGCTGATCCGCATCGAGGAAGAACTCGGCAAGCAGGCAAGCTATGCCGGCAAGTCGGTGGTCAAGGGCTGATCCAGAAACACCGGCTCATCGATACCGGACAAAAGGGCGGGAGCATTCCCGCCCTTTTTTGTTTCGACGCCGCCCAACAGGACACCCGTAACCGTCCGTTAAGCACAATCGGGCGAAAAAGATCGTGAGCCGCCTGAGTTCGCGGCCGCGAGGATTTGGATCATGTGGACGCGTCAGCACAAGCAGAGAAACACCGGCCGACTGATCATTCCCTCGCTTTGCGTGGCGTTCCTGGCCTATTTCGGCTTTCACGCCTATCACGGCGAATTCGGCATCTATTCGAAATATCAGCTGGAAGCCCAGACGGTGGCGCTGCAAGGCCAGCTCGATGTGATCAAGGCGCGCCGCATGGAACTCGAGCGCCGCGTTCGGTTGATGCATGAAGGCACGCTCGAAAAGGACATGCTCGATGAGCAGGCACGCAAGGCGCTCAATCTGTCCCAGGCTGACGAAATCACCATTATGTTGCCGACCTCGTCGAAATAACTGATTTCAAGTTAATCATCAATATTTTCAATGATTTTAATCGCTTAGGCGCATGCCAGCTATGCAAATTCGGCATGGCGCAACGCTTTGACGCGTGTTAGCCTCCCTTAAATCGGTGGGGAAGAGCTGATCTCCCCAGAGCAGATTTCATCTGCTCTAATGTCCACAAAGAGACGCCAACAGGGAGTGATGCATGGCCACCGCCGCCAGAAAAGCGCCTGCCAAATCCAAATCCGACGGCAAATCGGGGCTTTCGGCCCCCAAGCCTGCCGAATTCACCAAGGACGAAGAGCTTGCCGCTTACCGGCACATGCTGCTCATCCGTCGTTTCGAGGAAAAGGCCGGCCAGCTTTACGGCATGGGTTTCATCGGCGGCTTCTGCCACCTCTATATCGGCCAGGAAGCGGTCGTCACCGGCATGAAGATGGCACTGATCGATGGCGATCAGATGATCACCGCCTATCGCGACCACGGCCACATGCTGGCGATGGAACTGTCGCCGCGCGGCGTCATGGCCGAGTTGACCGGGCGTCGGGGCGGCCTGTCCCGGGGCAAGGGCGGCTCCATGCACATGTTCTCAAAGGAAAAGCACTTTTACGGCGGCCACGGCATCGTCGGCGCGCAGGTGTCGCTCGGCACGGGCTTGGCCTTCGCCAACCGCTACCGCGACAACAACAATGTTTCGCTGACCTATTTCGGCGATGGCGCGGCCAACCAGGGCCAGGTCTATGAAAGCTTCAACATGGCCTCGCTGTGGAAGCTGCCGGTGATCTACATCATCGAGAACAACCGCTATGCCATGGGCACCTCGGTGTCGCGCTCTTCGGCGGAAACCAATTTTTCGCACCGTGGCGCCTCGTTCAAGATTCCCGGCATCCAGGTCGACGGCATGGATGTCCGCGCCGTCAAGGCCGCCGGCGACCAGGCGACCGAATGGTGCCGCGCCGGCAACGGGCCGATCATTCTCGAAATGCAGACCTACCGCTATCGCGGTCACTCGATGTCCGACCCGGCGAAATACCGCTCGAAGGAAGAAGTGCAGAAGATGCGCTCGGACCATGATCCGATCGAGCAGGTCAAGGCACGGCTGATGGAAAAGAAGTGGGCGACCGAGGACGAGCTCAAGACCATCGACAAGGAGGTCCGCGACATTGTCGCGGATGCCGCCGAATTTGCCCAGAACGACGCGGAGCCGGATCCGTCCGAGCTCTGGACCGATATCGTATTGTAACGGGAGGGCAAGGACATGCCGATCGAAATTCTCATGCCCGCTCTCTCGCCGACCATGGAAGAGGGCAATCTTTCGAAGTGGTTGAAGAACGAGGGCGACAAAGTCGTCGCCGGCGACGTCATCGCCGAGATCGAGACCGACAAGGCGACGATGGAAGTCGAAGCCGTTGACGAAGGCACGCTGGGCAAGATCCTGATCGCCGCCGGTACCGAAGGCGTCAAGGTCAACACACCGATCGCCGTGCTGCTACAGGACGGCGAAAGTGCCGGGGATATCGGCAAGGCCGCGGCGCCCGCCAAGGCGGAAGCGCCTGCAAAGGCAGAGGCTCCGGCGGCGGCAGAGGATAAGGCGGAGGCCGCAAAGCCGGCTGCGCCGGTGGCTGCTGCTCCGAAGTCGGAAATCGCCGCCGATCCGGAC
>NZ_RZRK01000744.1:0-2974 GCF_003997835.1 Mesorhizobium sp. M7A.F.Ca.CA.004.12.1.1 | reverse complement strand
GGAGGTGGCCGCGCCGCCGTGGTCGCCGCCGACCTGACCGATATGGACGCCGTCGACGATCTTGTCGGCCAGGCGCAAGCAGCGCTCGGACCCATCCCGCTGCTGGTCAACAATGCGTCGCTGTTCGAGGACGATTCGGTTCGGGATTTCGACTGGCGGGCCTGGGACCGGCACTTTGCCGTCCATGTGAAAGCGCCCGCGCTGCTGGCGCAGAATTTCGCCCGGGCGTTGCCGGCAGGGCAGGAGGGCCTGATCGTCAACATGATCGACCAGCGCGTCTGGCGTCCGACGCCGCGCTACTTCTCCTATGCGCTGTCCAAGTCGACGCTGTGGACGGCCACCCAGATGATGGCGCAAGCGCTCGGCCCCAGCATCCGCGTCAATGCCATCGGCCCGGGGCCGACACTGAAGAACGCGCGTCAGGACGACAGCGATTTTGCCGCACAGGTGGATGGCTTGGTCCTCAAGCGCGGCCCGGAATTGCCGGAATTCGGCGCCACGATCCGCTATCTCTGGGAAGCGCGCTCGGTCACCGGCCAGATGATCGCGCTTGATGGCGGCCAGCATCTTGCATGGCAGACGCCCGATGTGACAGGCATGACGGAATGAGTCCTGTAGACCACAAAAGCAAGCCGCGCGGCGGCGCCGACGATCTGCCCCCCGATATCGACCTCGAGGACGAGGCGGTCGAGGAGATCGTTGAAACCGTCGGTCCCGATGTCGCCTTCACCGCCATCGACTGGACCCCGCATGCCGGCGACGCGGAAGGCATGATCGGCGCCGAGGTGATCCAGACGCTGGTCAAGCGGCTTCCCAACGCGCCCGGCGTCTACCGCATGATGAACGCTGCCGGCGATGTGCTCTATGTCGGCAAGGCGCGCAGCCTGAAGAAGCGCGTCACCAACTACGCGCAAGGCCGCTTCCACACCACCCGCATCGGCCGCATGGTGCGTGAGACGTCGACGATGGAGTTCGTCGTCACCCGCACCGAGATCGAAGCGCTGCTGCTCGAAGCCAACCTTATCAAGCGCTTGCGGCCGCGATTCAACGTCCTGATGCGCGACGACAAGTCGTTTCCCTACATTCTCTTGACCGGCGATCATGTCTCGCCGGGCATCTACAAGCATCGCGGCGCGCGCTCGCGCAAAGGCGATTATTTCGGCCCGTTTGCCTCGGCCGGTGCCGTTGGCCGTACCATCAACTCCCTGCAGCGCGCCTTCCTGCTCAGGAGTTGCACCAACTCGTTCTACGAGAACCGCACGCGGCCATGCCTGCTTTATCAGATCAAGCGCTGCGCTGGTCCCTGCACCGGCGAGGTCTCGCATCAGGACTATGCGGAACTGGTCGGCGAGGCGAAGGACTTCTTGTCCGGCCGCAGCCAGAAGGTGAAGACGGAAATCTCGGCCGCCATGCAGCAGGCGTCGGAAGCTCTCGATTTCGAGCGCGCCGCGATCTATCGCGATCGACTTGCGGCCCTGTCGCATGTGCAGAGCCACCAAGGCATCAATCCGGCGACCGTCGACGAAGCCGATGTCTTCGCCATCCATCAGGAAGGCGGCCAGGTCTGCATCCAGGTGTTCTTCTTCCGCACCGGCCAGAACTGGGGCAACCGCGCCTATTTCCCCAAGGCCGATCCGGCGTTGGAAGCAGCCGAGGTGTTGGGTTCGTTCCTGGCGCAGTTCTATGACGACAAGCCGACGCCGCGGAACATTCTTCTGTCGCATGGCGTCGAGGATCAGGAACTGCTGGCCGAGGCGCTCTCCACCCGAGCTGGCCGCAAGGTCGCGATCTCCGTGCCGCAGCGCGGCGAGAAGAAGGACCTGACCGACAACGCTTTGCAGAATGCCCGCGAAGCGCTCGGACGCCGGCTGGCTGAAACCTCCACCCAGGGACGCCTGCTTGCGGGTTTCGCCGAGACATTCGGCCTGGCCAAGCCGCCGGTGCGCATCGAGGTTTACGACAACTCACACATCATGGGCACCAACGCGGTCGGCGCCATGGTCGTCGCCGGACCGGAAGGGTTCGTGAAGAACCAGTACCGGAAATTCAACATCCGCTCGACCGAGATCACACCTGGCGACGATTTCGGCATGATGCGCGAGGTGATGGAGCGACGTTTTTCGCGGCTGCTGAAGGAGCATGGCGATGTCCCGGCTGGGGATGCGGCTGATGGTTCGGCGGACGATATGGAGGACGATATCTCCGGCAGCTTCCCGGCCTGGCCCGATGTCATCCTGATCGACGGTGGCCAGGGCCAGATGACTGCGGTGCGCAAGATCCTCGCCGATCTCGGCATCGAGGACCGGGTGGTGGCCATCGGCATCGCCAAGGGCCAGGACCGCGATGCCGGCCGTGAGCGTTTCTTCGTCAAAGGCAGGGACTCGTTTTCGCTGCCGGTTCGCGATCCCGTGCTCTATTTCGTCCAGCGCCTGCGCGACGAGGTCCACCGTTTCGCCATCGGTTCGCATCGGGCGCGCCGCAAGAAGGAGATGGTCAAGAGCCCGCTCGACGAGATCAGCGGCATCGGTCCCGGCCGCAAGCGGGCATTGCTGCTGGCATTCGGCACCGCCAAGGCGGTCAGCCGCGCCGCCATCGAGGATCTGCGGAAAGTCGACGGAATTTCCGAACAGGTGGCGAAACTGGTCTACAATCACTTCCACGAGAGTTGAAAAATCCGGCACTTTCATCTGGCCTGTCGAATCTGGCCTGTTGACCCCCTACATTCGCATCTGATTTGAGTAGGCAGGCAGAAAGAGTTTCCCAGACATGGCCAAGCGCGCGTTCAACCTGCCCAATATGCTCACCTACGCCCGCATCGTCGCGGTGCCGCTGGTGGTGCTGTGCTTTTTTCTCGAAGGACATCTGAAGTCGAGCGACTTTGCCCGCTGGTCGGCGCTGATCATCTTCCTGCTCGCCTCGATCACCGATTATCTGGACGGCTATCTGGCACGCGCCTGGCAGCAGACCTCCAACA
>NZ_RZRK01000743.1:0-2978 GCF_003997835.1 Mesorhizobium sp. M7A.F.Ca.CA.004.12.1.1 | reverse complement strand
ACCGCGAACACCTGCCGGCCGATCAGCGTCTCCGGTGTATAATATTTGGTGATCTGCGCCGACGATTTCTTGATGCCGATGCCGGCGCCGAAATCGATCTTCAGCTTGAATGCGGGCTTGCGCGCCTCGGGAAACGGCTCGGCCTCGACGATCGTGCCGGCGCGGATGTCGACACGATCGAAATCGGCAAAACTGATCTCGGGCTTACGCTCGCTGTTCGAACTCATCTTGGTTCTTGTCTGCCTTGCGGGGACTCAGGCGTTGCCGTAGGTCTCGAACAGCACGCCGGCCAGGGCGTCCTTGGCCGAGGTTCCCGACCAGACAACGAACTGGAACGCCTGGAAATAGCATTCGCAGGCTTCCAGCGCCGACGACAGCAACACTTCGACCTGCTGGCTCGACGGCTCGACCCCGCCGGCCAGCAGCAGCGACTGGCGGAACATGATCGCGCCCTCCTGCTCCCAGAGGTCGAAATGGCCAAACAGCATCTGCTCGTTGATCAGCGACAAGAGCCGCATCACTTCCAGCGCGCGGGTCTCCGGCACCTTGATGTCGAAGGCGCAGGCAAGGTGCAGCGCCTCGAAATCCTCCATCCACGAGAAGGAGACGTGATAGTCGGTCCAGCTTCCGGCAACCGAGATCGAAATCTCGTCGTCGCCGGCCCGCTCAAAGGACCAGTCGTTGTTGTGGGCCACCTGCTCGATAACATCCACCGGATGGATTTCGCGGGAGAATTCGAGTTCGAGAAGTTCCATGGAATGCTTCCTGTCGTTCTGTACGAGCGCCGCCACACGCTCCGCGGGAGGGCACACACAACGAACAATCTTGTCTAGAACTCGGACGGCCAGGACTTTCTTCGCGCAAAAGACTACCTTCTCGACGCAAAGACCCCAGACCGGACCCCACCGCCCGGTCGCATGACCCTGCTCCGAATCATGCAACAAATTCAGTCTATTGATCGGGAGTCGCGTGAACAGCCCAATTTTTCGCACTGCGTCATTCGCATGTGGAAAGCCGCTGTCACAAAGATTCATGCAATGCCGTTAAGCGATTCACGGCAAAGCGCTTTTCAGGATCGGGCTATGTGGAAAAGTTTAACGATTATTTTTTGTGCGCGGCTTGGCCGCCGTCGCTGGTGTGGCGTCGCCGGCCAGTTCGGCAAGCTTCGCCTCGAGCGCCTCGATGCGGGCGGCAAGGCGAGTGTTTTCTTCCCGCGCCTTGGCGGCCATCTCGCGCGCGGCTTCGAACTCTTCGCGCTGCACCACGTCCATGGTGTTGAGAATGCGTTCGGCCTGCCCCTTGAAGGCCGTCTCCACCTCCCGGCGCACGCCCTGGGCGGCGCCGGCGGCGTCGGTCATCAGCTTGGCGAATTCATCGAGAATGCGGTTCGGTCCGGTCGACATGGCAAATCCTCGCGCTTGCACAAATTGACGTAGTGGCGCTGCGCGTCGAATGCAAGCATGTTGCGCCGCGCTGCGGCATCAAGTCGAGGGCGCCCACCTTGCCTTGACCCTGCCAAAACCCTGCCGCATGGTCCGCGCGCAAACGCGTTTCGCAATGAGAGTTCCCCGTTGAACGAATATTTCCTGCTGCCGCTGGCCTCCTTGCCCTTCCCCGACATCAACCCGATCCTCATCCAGATCGGGCCGCTGGCGGTGCACTGGTATGGCGTCGGCTATATCGTCGGCATCCTGTTTGCCTGGTGGTACGCCAAGCGGCTCGCCGCCAATGCCAGGCTGTGGCCGAACGGCGTCCTGCCGATGAAGCCGGAGGATCTCGACGACTTCATCGTCTGGGCGGCCATCGGCGTCGTGCTCGGCGGCCGCACCGGCTATGTGCTGTTCTATGATCTGCCACGCTACATCGCCCACCCGCTCGATATCTTGGCGGTCTGGCAAGGCGGTATGTCGTTCCATGGCGGCCTGCTTGGCGTCATCCTCGCCATGACGCTGTTTTCCATCAAGCGCGGCATCCGCACCTGGTCGCTGTTTGACGTCGTGGCGGCCGGCGTGCCGGTCGGCCTTGGCCTGGTGCGCGTCGCCAACTTCATCAACTCCGAGCTGTGGGGGCGCCCAACCGACGTGCCCTGGGCTTTCGAATTCCCCAATGGCGGGCCGTTTGCCCGTCACCCGAGCCAGCTCTACGAGGCGCTTCTCGAAGGCGTGGTGCTGTTCCTCGTGCTGCGCATTCTCACCCATTCGCGCCTCAAGCTGAAGACGCCGCGCTTCGTCGGCGGCGCCTTCATCTGCGGCTACGGCCTGTCGCGCATTTTTGTCGAGTTCTTCCGCGAGCCCGACCAGCAGCTCGGCTACCTCCTCGGCACCAACTGGCTGACCATGGGCATGATCCTGTCGACGCCGATGGTGCTGGCCGGCATCTGGGCGATGCTGACCGCCAAGCCGGTGACGCAGCCGCAGCCGGCATGACACGGCTGAAGACCCGCATCGTCGACCTGATCGAGGCCCTGGGGCCGATACCGATCAACGAATACATGGCGATGTGCCTGTTCGACCCGGCGGACGGCTACTACACGACGCGCGAGCCTTTTGGTGCGGCCGGTGACTTCATCACCGCGCCGGAGATCAGCCAAATGTTCGGCGAATTGGTCGCCGTGTGGATGTACCAGGCGTGGCAGGCGAGCGGCCGGCCGCTGCCGGCCACCATCGCCGAGATCGGCCCCGGCCGCGGCACGCTGATGAAGGACATGCTGCGTACGCTGTCGCGGCTCGATCCTGATCTGGCCAGCGGCGCCACCTTCGCCATGATCGAGACCAGCCCGCGCCTGACCGAGGTGCAAAAGCAGACGCTTGGCGCCACACCCTTCGCGGTTGGCTGGCATGAAACCATCGAGACCTTGCCGCAGCAACCGCTGTTCATCGTCGGCAACGAACTGTTCGACGCCGTGCCCATCCGCCAGTTCCTCCGCGCCGGCGCCGGCTGGCGCGAGCGCGTGGTCGGCCTCGACGAGACCAACGACC
>NZ_RZRK01000742.1:0-2980 GCF_003997835.1 Mesorhizobium sp. M7A.F.Ca.CA.004.12.1.1 | reverse complement strand
CCTTTGCCTGGCCGGGCGGCGATCCGTTCGGCGGCCAGACCTTCGACCGGCCGTGGTTCCCCAAGGCAGGTGGCACCGACACGATGGAACTGGCAAAGCTGAAAGCGGACGTCGCCTTCGAGATGTTCTCGCTGCTCGGCGCGCCCTATTTCTGCTTCCACGACGCCGATGTGCGGCCGGAAGGCAAGGATTTTTCCGAAAGTGCCGCGCGCCTCGACGAGATCGCCGATTACTTCGCGGGGAAGATGAAGCAGACCGGCGTCAAGCTGCTTTGGGGCACCGCCAATCTGTTCTCCAATCGCCGCTTCATGTCGGGGGCGGCCACCAATCCCGATCCGGATGTCTTTGCCTACGCGGCGGCGACGGTAAAAAGCTGCATCGACGTCACCAAGCGGCTGAAGGGCGAAAACTACGTGCTGTGGGGCGGGCGCGAAGGCTATGAGACGCTGCTCAACACCGACCTCGCGCGCGAGCAGGAACAGGCCGGCCGGTTCCTCAGCATGGTCGTCGACTACAAGCACAAAATCGGCTTCAAGGGCGCGATCCTGATCGAGCCGAAGCCGCAGGAGCCGACCAAGCATCAGTACGATTACGATGTCGCCACGGTCTACGGCTTCCTCAAGCGCTTCGGGCTGGAGAAGGAGGTCAAGGTCAATATCGAGCAGGGCCACGCCATCCTGGCCGGCCATTCCTTCGAGCACGAACTGGCTCTGGCCAATGCGCTCGGCATTTTCGGTTCGATCGATATGAACCGCAACGACTATCAGTCGGGATGGGACACCGACCAGTTCCCCAACAACGTGCCGGAAATGGCGCTGGCCTACTACCAGGTCCTGCAGGCCGGCGGCTTCAAGACCGGCGGCACCAATTTCGACGCCAAGCTGCGCCGCCAGTCGCTCGATCCGCAGGACCTGCTGATCGGCCATATCGGCGGCATGGACTCTTGCGCACGTGGCCTGAAAGCCGCGGCCCGCATGGTCGAGGACAAGGCGCTATCGGCGCCGCTGGCCGAACGTTATGCCGGCTGGAACACGGCCGAGGGCAAGGCGATGCTCGCCGGCAAGCGCACGCTTGAGGATATCGCCGAGCGTGTCGTCAAGAAGAGGATCGAGCCGCAGCCGAGGTCCGGCCGCCAGGAACTGCTGGAAAATATCGTCAACCGCTACGTGTAAGGCGCGCGCCGCTCCATCTCTGGACCGACATCCGGCACCACTGGCTGAAAGCCGCCGCCATCGCTATCTGCTAGTCAGCCCACTTCGCGAGAGGCTGCCGAGGATCGCACAGATCTTCGGCAGCCAGCGTGAGATCAAGATGCCACGCGTGTCGCCGAAAGAGAGCCCGTGCGGCAGCCTTTATTTTTATGCATGTCGTCATCCCAAAACCGCTGGCACTTTTGGGCGACATGCATTGGCGGGAGACGGAAAATGGCAGAGGATCGAATCATCGTGCGCCCGGCGCAGGCGAGCGATATTCCGGCGTTGAAGCAGGTGCTGCAGGAAACGTTCGAAGGCACATGGCTGCCGAACATCACCTAAGCAGCGGCGCGGCGCTATGTCGAGACGGATATTGGCGGGCGCTATGTCGACCGGAGCTGGCCTGAGTTCGCCGTTGCCGAGATCGATGGCGAGGTCGCCGGCCTGATCCATTGGCGCGCCGATTTCATCGAGGCCCTGCACGTCATGGCATCCCGTCAAGGCCAAGGTGTCGGCCGCCAGCTGCTCTCCCATGCCGAACAGGCAATCGGCACCGCCGGGTTGGCGCAGGCGCGGCTGGAAACCGACACGTTCAACCTGCCGGCACAAGCCCTCTACAAGGCGGTCGGCTATGTCGAGAAAAACCGCTATCCAGACGACGAATGGGACAGTGGCTTCACCACGGTGCTGTTCGAAAAGCGGCTGTAGATCTCTCCTTGATCTGACCTGCCGGGACGCAGGAACAGCTTTGCGCATGGCCCGGTCCCGCGACACGGTTTTGCCCTTCGACGCCCTTCAATGACCTCGCTCTTGCCTTCAAACTGCCGTCACGTTTCTCATATAAGAGTGGCTCGTGGCGGGAGAGGAAGAAGGAGGCGAACCGATATTCATAACCAACTTTAACTCTACTCCCTTCTCTCCCCTTTCTCTCCCTTCTCTCTCCTCTCCCCCCTTCTTTCTCTTCCTCCTCCTCCCTCTTTTACTCTCCTCTCAAACGAATGGGACCGCGCCGTTGCCAGCCGTTTCGAGACCCATCTTGCCAGACAGATGCGCTCGCAGATCGACGGCGGCAGTGACCGTCAGAACGCTGCCTGAGCTTTCCGACTTTGTGCATGTCGTTGTCCCAAAATCGCTACACACTTTTGGGCGGCATGCACATCAACCCCTCCGCAATCTGACCGGCGCTTCGCCGAAAGCCCTTGAAAATGCCCTCGAAAATGCCGCGGCGGACGAGAACCCGGTCCGCCCGGCAATATCGGCCATGGCAACCCTCGTATCGACCACCAGCCGGCGCGCGGCGCCGAGGCGCAGCCTGAGGTAATAGGCGCCCGGCGTCTCGCCGATCGATTTGCGAAAGATGCTTTCCAGCGTCCGTGCCGTCACGCCGGCGCGCTTGGCCACTGCTTCGATGGTCAGCGGCTGGTCGACATGCGATTCCATCAGCCGGATGGCTTGCGCAAGGCGCGGGTCATAGCCGTCGAGCCGGCCGAGCGAGACCAGCGGCTGTGCGTCGGTGGCGGCGCGAGCCTGGTCGTAGATGAAGACGCTGGCGACATCGAGCGCCACCGCCATACCGAGCCGCGTGCGGATGAGATGCAGCATCAGGTCGAAGGTCGGTGACGCGCCGCCCGAGGTGAACACTGGCCCGTCGATGACATAGCGGTCCGGGCGGACATCGACGCCAGGGAAGGCCGAGGAAAAATCCTCCATGTCCTCCCAGTGGGTGGTGGCGCTGCGCCCTTCCAGCAGGCCGGCGCGTGCCACCAGCCAGGTGCCGGCCTCGACAC
>NZ_RZRK01000741.1:0-2984 GCF_003997835.1 Mesorhizobium sp. M7A.F.Ca.CA.004.12.1.1 | reverse complement strand
GCGGCGACGTGACGACGGACACAAAGCCATGTTTTTCCAGATGGCTGAGGCAGGCGTCAGTGCTGTCGAATCGTTTCACAAACGTCCATTTGACGGCTGATACAGACGTTTCCGAAAGCGATTTCCGTTGGCGCATTTGCTGCCAGTCATCAGGAAGTGCTTTGCGTGGATCGACGATATAGACTCTTTCAACGCCGAGGGCATTTGCGTTTCGAATTACCGTTCCGATGTTCCTGATATCATTCGGATCTTCGACAACGGCTACCAAGTTCTTGCAGCGAAACGATTTGACCGCAGCCGCACGCTTGCGAACCGATACTCTGGGTTTCTGAGCCTCAAGGGTTTCCATGAGAGAGGTTCTTACCAGAGGCGCATCTGAATCCAAGGCCCGTGGCGACTCTATCGCCGCCACATCAGGAAGTCGCATAAGATAGATTATGGAACTGACGCATGGGCCAGGAACTGTAAATTGCCGCTGATTCTCATAGGCTTGAGCGCTCGTGGCGTATTGCCTTGAGCGGATAGCCAACCCTAGGCTGTCGAAATGAAGATGGCAAACAGCGGGATCGAAGCGGCGATCGAAGTGTTCGTGCATGGCTTCAGTGCCGACAGAAGCCGCACCTTTCCTTACGTGGCCCGCCGTGTTGGGCCGTTGTGGCTGATGCGCGACGCCGAGCGCAAGAATCCTCGCGACTACCGCGGCGAAGAATGGGTCGTCCATGACGTCGCCGCTCAACAGGCCGATGCCATCGTGCGGCAGCATGCACGGCCGGGCTTTGCCATTTCCGTTATGATCGCGCACGAGGATCCGGACGGGCCGACACGAACTGCCTACAAAGCTCTCGGCTACCGGCTGCTTCGGACCGAAGGCTTTTTCGTCCACCGATTGCGCCGCATTCCCAGCCCGCCGGCGGTTGCTTCGATCGAACGCGTGCAGACAGCCGAACGGGCGGCGCAGTTGGGAAAGATCATCCGCAGGCAGCCGATCCCAGACGATTTGCTCGGCGACAGCGCGCCATTCCGTCAGTATGTGGCAGTCGATGGCGCCGATATCGTTGGGCGCGTACGCAGCCTTGATGCCCTGGGAGCCACATGGTGTTCGAGCATGTATGTCGAGCCGTCGCACCGGCGTCGCGGCATTGGCCAGGCTTTGATGTCGAGAATGTTGCACGACGATCGGGCGCGTGGGTCGAGGTACTCGGCGCTGGCTGCAACCCACGCCGGGGCGCTGCTTTATCCCCGGATGGGCTACGAGCGGATCGGAACGCTGCTGATATTTGCGTCAAGGAGCCGGAAGACCGTATGAGGGTTTATTCGCATCATGCTGATTTATAGTGGATTTCAGCTTGATCGGTGGTCAGAGCCCTCTCCTTTTACAACAGCTGGCCTAGCTTAACATCTTCGATGCCGATGAACTTCATCACAGCCCGCGATTTCACCAGGGAACGGTGCGGCCGAGATAGTCAAGATATTCCAGGCCGGGGTTTCCCCGTTTTGCGAGGAGCACGTTCACAAGGCTGGGAATGCTCTCTTGGATGGTGAGCCGTGCGCCCGGGCCGCCCAACTCCGTGCGAACCCAGCCCGGCGCCATCAGGACCATCGAACGGGCCTCGCCCGCGTGCCGGGCTGCGTAGCAGCGCATATACTGGTTCAAGGCGGCCTTGCTGCCGCGGTAGACCTCGCGCATGCCGGTCGTGTTGTTGCAGACGCTGCCCTGTCCAGACGACATCACGCCAATCAACCCGGACGCCTCGACAAAGTCATCGAGGCTCTCGATCACGCGCAGCGGGCTCAGCGCGTTCGTGAGCATGACCCGGATGAATTCGTCGGTCGTCACCTGCCCGACCGTATCCGTCTCGTTGTTCGTCGTTCCGGCGTTAACGAACAGCATGTCGAACATCTTGCCGGTCAGGCGTTGGCGCAGGCCCGCAACCTGGTCGGGCTCGCAGATGTCCAGGGTCTCTATCTCGACCCGGCCAGCATGCTCGTCTGCCAGATCGTGCAGCAAGGTCCGGGTTCCGCCGCCGCGAACTGTGCCGACGACATTCCATCCCTTTTTTAGGAACTCGGCCGCCATGGCATGGCCGAGGCCCCGCGATGCGCCAATGAGGAGGATTGTGCGAGCTGGGTCGCTCGGAATGTGTTTGGGCATGAGAGTTGGTAGCTTTCGATGTTGGTCCGACAGCCGATATAAGCGGCCGTGCGCAGGGCGCCAGACGCATCAAAGTCAAAGTATGGTTGCATCAAACGCTATGTCTGGCGACGCGGCTGGGATAGGCTCAGGTCATGACCAATGTTGATGTGGACCTGAACCTTCTCGTCGCACTGGATGTGCTGCTCGCCGAGGGCAGCGTGACAGGGGCAGCCCGTCGCCTCGGCTTGAGCGCATCGGCCATGAGCCGGACGCTCACGCGACTTCGGGCAGCAACAGGCGACCCGCTGCTCGTTCGCGCCGGGCGAGGCCTGGTGCCGACACCGCGCGCTGCCGAACTGCGCGAGCGCGTCCATGAGCTTGCGCGGGACGTGCAAGCAGTGCTCCGGCCGCAGATCACGCATATGGACGTCGCGTCGCTCGAACTGACATTTACCGTCCGAGTGAGCGAGGCATTTCTGGAATTTCTGTCTGGCCCCGTCGTGGCCGCGGTCACTCGGGCAGCCCCACGGATCTGCCTTCGCTTTGTCCCCAAACCTGACAAAGACGCGCGGCCGCTAAGGGAGGGGCTCATTGATCTGGAGATCGGCCTGCTTGGAACGTCCGCGCCGGAGATACGCACCCAGTTCCTGTTCCATGACAAGCTTGTCGGCGTGGCCCGAATTGGACATCCTCTTCTCGAGCGCGCGGCGGTGACCGCAGAAAGATATGCCGCCTGCGACCATGTCTTGGCGTCCAAGGATGGGGAGAGAATCGAGCCCGTCGATGCCGCCCTGGAGAAGCTGGGGCTTAAACGGGCGATAAGGGTCGTCGTGCCTGGATATCCGGATGC
>NZ_RZRK01000740.1:0-2994 GCF_003997835.1 Mesorhizobium sp. M7A.F.Ca.CA.004.12.1.1 | reverse complement strand
CCCGCACCGCATCCACCGCATTGACCATGTTCAAGCGCCGGCCCTGCGACTGGCCGTGGCCGGGCAGGTCAAGCGAAACGACCCGGTGGCCGGCGGCGCGATAGCCTTCGATCAAGGCGCGCATATATTCGGTGCGCGAGCGCCAGCCATGGACGACGAGCACCGTGCCGGCGGCCGCCCTGCCCGGCTCCGGGCGGAACTCGTGCACCATGACGCAGCCGGTCGCGGTCTTCAGCCGGTGATGACGCGCCTCGGTCATGAACCCGGCCGCACGGTCGACAGCACGGCGCTCGCCATCGCTGAGCGCCTTGACATTCGGGGTGCGGCAGAACAATTCGAACGCCGCGCGTCCGCTAAGCCGCGGCGCGACACGCTCTGCCGCACCGAACACGCCCCGGATGACCTTCAGCCCGAATGATGCCATAGTGAAAATCCATCCATACGTTCAAGCATGAACATAATAGTTCAAAGATGAACAATAAACAAGAGCTGCCTTGGGATAACCCGCGTTTCCGCAACTGGGTCGCGGTGGCGCGCGCCTGCCATGTGCTGGAGCGCACGCTGGCGGTGAAGCTTGCGCCGCTCGATTTGAAACCGGCGCAGCTCGACGTGCTGATGAACCTCTATCGCCACCCCGGCATGTCGCAGCACGATCTTGCCCGCAAGCTGCTCGTCGGCCGTTCCAACATCACCATGCTTTTGCCGCAGCTGGAAGCGCGTGGCCTGCTGCGCCGCGAAGGCGACGAGAAGGACAAGCGCATCCTGCGGCTCGCGCTCACCGAGGCCGGCGAGGCGCTGTTGATGCAGGCGCTGAAAGTGCACATGGCGCTGATAGAGAAGGCGATGAGCCAGTCTACGCCGGAACAATGCGACATGATCGGCGAGCAGATGCGCAAGATCTATGATGTGCTGAAAGAGGCGTGAGGGCTTTTCAGCCCAAACCTACCACATCGTCTTCTTCGCCCGCTCCGGCCATTCCTTGTCGTAGGTTTCGCCGTCGATGTTCCTGCGGCTGGTGATCTCCAGGATCTGTCCGGGCGTCGGCAGCGACTTCGGGTCGACATGCCTTGCTGCGTTCCAGAGCTCGGAGCGGACGATGGCCCGGGCGCATTGGAAATAGACCGAATCGATGTCGATGACGGTCACCGATCGAGCCGCCTTGCCTTCCACCGTGAATGACGCGCACAGCGCTGTATCCGTTGTAACATGAGCGCGGCCATTGATGCGCAGCGTCGTGCCCGAACCAGGTACCAGGAACAGCAGCCCAACACGTGGGTCGCGGATAATGTTTTTAAGCGAATCGGCGCGGTTGTTGCCGCGACGGTCCGGCATCATCAGGGTTTTCGGATCGTGGATGCGCACGAAGCCGGCGAGATCGCCGCGCGGCGAACAGTCCAGTCCCTCCGGGCCACTGGTGGCCAGCGCGACGAACGGCGAGGCTTCGATGAAGGCGGCATATTCGGGAATGACGTGGTCGAGTTCCTTGACCAGCGAGGCCTCGCCTGGAACGCCATAAAGCGCCTCGAGCTGCTCGACCGTGGTGATGACGGACATGTTTTCGCCTCCAAACCTTTGCCGGCGCTACGCCATCTCGATGACGTTTTGACGACAGCGAGGGGAATCAATTTTAGCGGTCCCGGCTCAGGCCCTTTTCCGCAAGCTCCGCGAGATAGGCTTCCCAGCGCGCATCCTTCTCGTGGCCGAGCGTATGCAGGTAATTCCAGGTGAAGATGCCGGTGTCGTGGAAATCGTCGAAGGTGATGCGCACGGCGTAGTTGCCGACGGCTCTATCTTGAGGATTGCCACATTGCGCTTGCCGGGGACCGTCACCCGCTGATCCGGCGAATGGCCCTGCACCTCGGCCGATGGCGAGGCGACGCGCAGCAGTTCCGCCGGTAATTCGAATGGATGGTGGTCGGGAAAGGTGACGGACAGAAGTTTGCGGTCCTTGGAGACCCTGAGCTCTTTCGGTGCGGTCATGCTGTTCGATCCCGTCTCATCCGCCCTTCCCTACGCCGCTTCGCCAAACGGGAAAAGGCCTGATGAGACCGACCGACATGCGATGTCGGCGCAGAGATGTTACCAAAGATCGAGAGGCGCTATCTTGAATGGCAGGCCGGATCGTATCACATAGCGGTATATAACGAAGCCGTTCACGGCCACAGGAAGCGCTTGAAGCATGGACATGATTGATCCTTTCGGCCGCACGATCAGCTATCTCCGCGTGTCGGTCACCGACCGCTGCGATTTCCGCTGCACCTATTGCATGGCCGAGGACATGGCCTTCCTGCCGAAGAAGGACCTGCTGTCGCTGGAAGAGCTCGACCGGCTGTGCACGGTTTTCATCGAAAAGGGCGTCAGGCGATTGCGCCTGACCGGCGGTGAGCCGCTGGTGCGCAAGAACATCATGCATCTGGTGCGCCAGCTCTCGCGGCATCTCGCCAGCGGCGCGCTGGAAGAGCTGACGCTGACCACCAACGGCTCGCAGCTGTCGCGCTTTGCCGCCGAACTCGCCGATTGCGGCGTCAAGCGCATCAACGTGTCGCTCGATACGCTCGATGCCGACAAGTTCCACAAGATCACCCGCTGGGGCCATCTCGACAAGGTCATGCAAGGCATCGATGCCGCGCAGGCCGCGGGGCTGAAGGTCAAGCTCAACGCGGTGGCATTGAAGGATTTCAACGACGCCGAGCTGCCCGAGATGATGCGCTGGGCGCATGGCCGCGGCATGGACTTGACGGTCATCGAAACCATGCCGATGGGCGAGATCGATGCCGACCGCACCGACCAGTATCTGCCGCTGTCGCTGCTGCGCGCGTCGCTGGAACGCCAGTTCACGCTGACCGACATTCCCTTCAAGACCGGCGGCCCGGCCCGCTATGTCCAGGTCGCCGAGACTGGCGGACGGCTC
Source organism: Mesorhizobium sp. M7A.F.Ca.CA.004.12.1.1 (assembly GCF_003997835.1). Taxonomy (NCBI): domain Bacteria; kingdom Pseudomonadati; phylum Pseudomonadota; class Alphaproteobacteria; order Hyphomicrobiales; family Phyllobacteriaceae; genus Mesorhizobium; species Mesorhizobium sp. M7A.F.Ca.CA.004.12.1.1. The sequence continues at coordinate 83 of NZ_RZRK01000740.1, read as the reverse complement.
GGCTTCATCACGCCGATGACGCATAATTTCTGCGAAAGCTGCAACCGCGTCCGGCTGACCTGCACCGGCACCCTCTATATGTG
>NZ_RZRK01000073.1:0-12838 GCF_003997835.1 Mesorhizobium sp. M7A.F.Ca.CA.004.12.1.1 | reverse complement strand
CAGGCGGTTGACGAGGTCGGCTTCGTGCTGGCCAACCGCTCGGCCGGCAGGATCGCCGCCGAATAGGCTTTGTCACCAGATTGCGATCGAAACAGGCGAGGGCAGCGCCCTCGCTTACCCGCAATTTACGACCGCCCGCTAAAAACGTTCCTGTCTGATTCGTCTGGGACAGGAACGTCATGAGCAAAGCCCTCACATCCTTCGCACTGGTCGCCGTGCTGACCGCCTTGCTCATGGCGTTGAGCCTGGCTGTGGCCAGGCACGGCTATCCCTATGGCGCGATCGGCGTCAGGCGCCTTGACGGCATTGCCGACGCCGGCGTGTTCATCCCGATTGCCGCTGTCTATTTCTTCAGCGCGATGCTGATGATGATCCTGCCGATCAGGGCGGCCGGCATCGTCCTGACCCATGCCGCCGACGCCCTTTTCTGGACCGTGATCGCGCTGTTTGCGACCATCGTCGGCTGTCTGGTCGCCAGATGGGCGTTTGGGCAGGGCAGCGCCGTGTGGGCGCTGCTGAACTGGCGGTTCCTGTTTGCCGCGGCGGTCGTCGGTTGTCACTTCGTCATGAACGAGCTGCGCCGCAACGTGCTGCTGCGCAGCCTGTTCTTCGTGGTCTTTGCCGCCGCAACGCTGGCCTGCCTGTTCGGGTCGTTCACGCTCTGACCGGATCGCACTGCCGTCGGCTAGTCGGTTGATCCGGTCGCGATGTTGCTGGCGGCCGTTTCCATCCATGTCCAGAGATAAGTGGCAAGACCGCGGTCGACATGGATGCGCAGCTTGCCGTCAAGACGATAGACGACGGCGCTGATGCCGGCGAAGGAAAGTGCTGCACTGGCACTTGGCTTCGCGGGATCGAGCGTCGTTCCACGCGCGATGAAAGCGTCGAGCGCCATGCCCTCGGCCTCGAATATTTGCAACCCAGCGCTGATCGCCGTCACCGCGAACCCGTCTGCATGCCAGCCCGTGGCGATGGCGAGCGGGCTCTTCGATACGACGAGCAACCGGTCGCGCGCCAGCCGCGCCGCGTAGCGGTCGCCCTGTGCGATACCAAAGGCACCCACGCCAGTCCCGCCGATGCTGGAAGCCCGTGTCCACGCGTCGAGGTCGCCGCTGACCATCAACTGGTTGAGGTCGAGGACGGCTCGTATCGCAAGATCCGGCGTGGCGATGACTGCGCTCTGCCAGTCCGGAGTAATGGACCATTTTTCCGCGAGATCACGCATGCAGCCGGTCTCCTGCCGGGTCGAAGGCGCAAGGGGCGGTAATCGTCGCCTTGCTGATCTTGCCGAGATGCTGGATGTCTATCGTCTCGCCATGCCGCGTCGCACCGCGCTCGATCAGGCCAAGCGCAACCGGGCGGCCGAGCGTCGGGCTGTGGTAGCTCGAGGTGACAAAGCCTTGGCTGCGCAATCTGCCGTCGCTCCGTTTGATGCCATGCGCTCCGGTCGGCAGCGGCGCTTCGCCTTGCGGCACCGCCAATCCGACAAGCTGCATGCGGTTGTCACGCGAGGCCTCTTCGGTGAACAGCGAGCGGCGGCCGACGAACTCGGTCTGGCGCTTGACGCGCGGGCCGTCGACGCCGAGATCGTGCGGCAGGGTGGTGCCGTCAGTGTCCTTGCCAATGACGATAAAGCCTTTCTCGGCGCGCAGGATCATCAGCGCCTCCAGGCCGATGACGACGGCGTCGAACGCCTGGCCCGCCTTGCGCAGATGCGCCCATAACGGCTCGGCGCGATCGGCCCGGATCGAAATCTCGTAGCTCCTGTCGCCGGTGAAGCTGACGCGGGCAATGCGGACTTCGTTGCCGGCGTAGGTGCCATGACCGATGGCCATATGCGGAAGATCGGCGTCGCCGAGCGAGAGACCGAGATCCAGCGCTTCGAGCAGTTTTCGGGCGTTCGGTCCTGAAACTGTCAACGTTGCCATGTCCGATGTGGCGTTGTGAATATAGATCGCGCCGCGTCCGAAGCGGTCCTGTCGCCATTCCTCCAGCCGGGCGTGAACGGCAGCGACATGCGAGGACGAGCACGAGACGACAAAGCGATGCTCGCCCAGCCGCACCAGAACGCCGTCATCAAAGACCACGCCGTTCTCCGACAGCATGAAGCCGTAGCGGCAGCGGCCCGGCTTCAGCGTCGACATGGTGTTGTAGTACAGAAAATCCACGAATGCGGCCGCCTGCGGCCCGATCACCTCGATCTTGCCGAGTGTCGAACCGTCGAACAGCGCGACCGACTGGCGCGCGCGCCGTGCTTCGTCCGCGATCGAACGCTCCGCGTCAGCGCTGCCGCCATAATGGGCAGGGCGCAGCCAGCCGCCATATTCCTGGAAGACAGCGCCATTGGCGCGATGGACGTTTTCGAGCGGCAGCCGGCGCACCGGCGCCATCAACTCGCCGCCGCGCGCGCCGGCAAAGCTTGCCAGCGGCACCGGGGTGAATGGCGGACGATAGGTGGTGGTGCCGACCTCCGGCACCGTACGCCCGGTGATACCGGCCATCAGCGCCAGGCCGGGCAGGTTGGAGGTCTTGCCCTGGTCGGTTGCCATGCCGAGCGTGGTGTAGCGCTTCAGATGTTCGACCGAGACGAAGTTTTCGCGCGCTGCCAGTTCGACGTCCTTCACCGTCACGTCGTTCTGGTAATCGATCCAGATACGGCCTTTCGAGCCCGGAATCGGCCATGCCGGGAGAATGCCTCCCGTCGCCTCCGGTCCGGTGCTGCGCGGTAGGGGAGCCTTCGTCTGGCCGAGGGGTGCAAAGGCGGGGCCGGCGCCAGCAAACACCTCCGACAAGGAGACCGCGCCGGCTGCGGCGCCGATCACGGCGATGCCGTCGACCGGATCGCTTGGCAGGAAGGCGGCGCGCGCATCGCTCCAGGCGAGCTTGCCCTTGGCCTGGCCGAAGAGATGGATGGTCGGCGTCCACCCGCCGGAGACCAGGACGCAATCGGCATCGAACCTCGTGCCGTCGTCGAGCGTCACGCCGTCGACGCGCAGCTTGCCGCTGGCGGATGCGAGAGAACGCCCTTTGATCAACCGGGCATTGGCCGGCGCGGCAGGCGTGCCGTTGCGCCGGATGTCGACAAGCCTGACTTCGGCGCCGGCCTCGGCAAGCGCCCCCGCCACCTCATAGGCGCTGTCATTGTTGGTGGCGACGACGATGCGGCGGCCGACCAGCACAGCGTGGCGCCGGAGATAGGCGAACGCCGCATCCGCCGACATGATGCCCGGCAGATCGTTGTTGGCGAAAGGCAGCGGCCGCTCGATGGCGCCGGTCGCCAGCACGATCTGGCGCGGCCTGACCCGCCACAGCGTATCCGGCCGGCCGTCGAAATGGCGCTGATTCAGACCGACCAGATTGTGGTCGTAGATGCCGAAGGCGGTGGTCGAAGGCAGGATGAGGTGACCGCCAGCGACAAGCTCGGCAATCGTCTCCTTGACCCATACGGCCGCCGGCTTGCCGTCGATCTCCGCGGCACGATGGCCAAGCGATCCGCCGGGGCTCTGCTGGTCGTCTATCAATGTGACAGTCAGGCCAGCACCAGACGCCAGCCTTGCCGCTGCCAGCCCGGCCGGTCCCGCGCCTACAACCAGCACATCGCAATGATGGTTGATCTGGTCGGCCATGCCGGGCGAGGTCCAGTCGGCATCGACCGTGCCCAGCCCCGCCATGGCGCGGATGCGCGGCTCGAACCTGTGCCAGTCCGGCCACATGAAGGTCTTGTAGTAGAACGCGGCCGGGATGAAGCGCGCAAAACGGTCCAGGAAGGCGTGGCGGTCGGCCAGTGCGCTGGGCGTGGCATTGACGCTTTTCGCCACCAGTCCGTCGCGCGCCGGCTCGGTCGTGGCGCGCGTGTTGGGCGTCGCCCACAAGCCGCCGATATCGACCAGCGCGTTGGGCTCCTCGACGCCGGCGCCCCATATGCCGCGCGGCCGGTGGTATTTGAAGCTGCGGCCGACGACCGCGACGTCACCCGCCAGCAGCGCCGAGGCGATGGTGTCGCCGGCAAAGCCCTGCACGATGGTTCCGTCGAAGCTGAAGCGGATCGGGCGCGAGCGGTCGATGGCGCTGCCGCCGGTGGCAAGACGTGAGGCGGTCACGCGGCATGCTCCCCGTCGAGAGCGGCCGAAGACAGCACCTTGTGGGTGACGGTGTCCCGCTCCATGACGAAGAACTCGCCGCAAATCATGTGGACCCAGATCTCGCGCGCCGTGCCTTTCGGGTTGCCGCGCAGATAGAGGTAGCCAGCCCAGCGATCGGTCGGCACGTCGATGCCATCCGGCCTGACATTGCCGGCATCGCCGCCATAGTGGAATTCGGTTTCGTCGCGCGGGCCGCAGAATGGGCAAGGAAAGAGCTGCATGGCAAACCTCTAATGCGCGATGCCGGAGCCGGCCGCTTCGTCGATCAGCCGGCCGGTGGCGAAGCGATCGAGATCGAAGGGGCGGCTGATGTCGTTGTGTTTGCCTGACGCTAGCAATTGCGCCAGCAGCGTGCCGCCGGCGGGAATGGCCTTGAAGCCGCCCGTGCCCCAGCCGCAATTGAGGAACAGGCCGGGCAGCGGCGAGGGGCCGATGATCGGCGAGGAATCCGGCACCACGTCGACGATACCTGCCCATTGCCGCATCAGCTTGAGCTGGCCAAAGATCGGGAACATCTCCAGCACGCCGGCAATCACCGCCTCCAGCGTCGGCAAATTGCCGCGCTGCGCATAGGAAGGAATGCGGTCGAGGCCGCCGCCGATGACGATCTCGCCCTTGTCCGACTGGCTGACATAGACGCCGCAGCCGGGCGACAGCACCACCGTGTCGAGGATCGGCTTGACCGGTTCGGACACGCAGGCTTGCAGCGCATAGGAATTGATCGGAAGCCGGAAGCCGGCCTTGGCCGCCAGCACCGAGGAATGCCCGGCCACCGCCATTCCGATACGCTCGGCACGGATCGCGCCCCGCGAAGTCTGGACGCCGCGGCAGCGGCCGCCCTCGACGATGAAATCGGTGATCTCGCAGTTCTGGATGATATCGACGCCGAGCCGGCTCGCCGCCCGCGCGTAGCCCCAGGCGACGGCGTCATGGCGCGCCGTACCGGCCCTGCCTTGCCAGATGCCGCCGAACACCGGGAAGCGCGCATCGGCTGAGAAATTATAGATCGGCGCCACCCGGCGCACATCGTCAGGTGAAAACAGCTCGGCATCGATGCCGTTGATCTGCATGGCGTTGACGGTGCGCGCCCCGATCTCCATCTCGGCAGTCGAGTGGCACAGATTGACCATGCCGCGCTGCGACAGCATGACGTTGTAGTTCAGGTCTTTCGACAATCCCTCATAGAGCTGGTGCGCCAGCCCGTAGAGTTCGACACTTTCGGGATAATAGTAGTTGGAGCGTACCACAGTGGTGTTGCGCCCTGTGTTGCCGCCGCCGATCCAGCCTTTTTCCAGCACGGCCACCCTGGTGATATTGTGATTCTTTGCCAGGTAATAGGCCGTCGCCAGCCCATGGCCGCCGCCGCCGATGACGATGGCGTCGTAGGACGGCTTCGGCTCGGGCGATCGCCAGGCCGGTTGCCAGCCGGTCTGGCCAGCCAGGCCCTCCTTGAACAGCGACAGGGCGGAATAGCGTGTGGTCATGACGTGCCGGACAGGCCTGATGTTCGGAAAGAAATGTGGATCATCGAATGGTCTTTCGCACCGACGTCATCGGTTCGATCGGTCATGCCCGCATCGCCTTGCCCAGTGGATCATATGGCGACGAAGCGATGACGCGCGCATCTCTTTCGACGCCGACGATGTGGGTTGTCAACGGCGTATCGATATCGGCCGCTTCGCGCTCGACCAGCGCCATGGCGAGGCTCTTGCCGACCGTATGGCCATAGCCGCCGGAGGTGACGAAGCCGGCCAGCCTGCCTCTGTTCCAGACCGGCTCGTAGCCGCTGGCATCGGCATCCGCCGCGTCGATTTCGAGCGTCACCAGCGTGCGCCTCGATGGAGCCTTCTGCTCTTTCAGGGCCGCCTCGCGGCCGATGAAATCGCCCTTGTCGAAGGCGACCCAGCGGTCCATGCCGGTCTCATCAGGCGTATAGTCCTGCGTGAATTCGCGCGACCAGATGCCAAAGCTCTTTTCGAGCCGCAGCGAATTGACCGCGCTGAAGCCGTATTCGGTGACTCCCAGATCGCTGCCTGCGGCAAGTAGCGCGCGGCGCAGGCCCATGTGCTCATTGGCCCGGCAATGAATCTCGTAGCCGAGTTCGCCGATGACCGACAGTCGTCCGACCTTCGCCCGCACCAGTCCGACATCGAACGTCCTGCAGGCGAGAAAGCCGAACGCCTGGTGCGAAACGTCCTGATGTGTGAGGCGCTCAAGTAGCATTCGCGCATTGGGACCGGCGAGCGAGAAACCAACGACGGCGTCCGAAATGTCGCGAACGGTGACGCCATCGCTCATATGTTGCTCGAACCAGCGCATATGCCACTGGCGCAGATAGTAGGATCCCATGATCCACCAGGAGCCATCACCCCAATTGAAGACGGTGAGGTCGCCCTTGAGCTTGCCGTTTTCACCCAGCATCGGCGCGAGTTTTGCGCGACCCGGCCTGGGCAGCGCACAGGCGAGCAGCCGGTCGAGCCAGGCTTCGGCCTGCGGCCCGATGATCTCGTAGCGCGAGAAGGCTGATATATCGAGCAGGCCGACACCTTCGCGCACTTTGCGGCATTCCTGTGCGACAATGTCGAAGGCGTTGGAGCGCTTCAGCGTCGGTGTCTCGACGAAGCCTTGCGGCGCGAAATAGAGCGGCACTTCCATGCCCCATGAATTGCCCCAGCGCGCGCCCGCGGCCTCCATCGCGTCATGCGCCCCGGCCGTCTTCAAGGGCCGTCCCGCCGGCAACTGCTCGTTGGGATAGCTCATGACAAAGCGGCGCGAATAGAACTGCCCGGTGGTCTGCCTGATGTATTCGCGGTTGGAGGCGAAGTCGCCATAGCGGGCGATGTCCATGCCGTAGACATCGGCTTCCGGCTCGCCATGGATCATCCATTCGGCCAGCGACTTGCCGACGCCGCCGCCTTGCAGGAAACCGGCCATGACGCCGCACGCCACCCAGTAATTGGGCACGCCGCGCACCGGGCCGACCAGCGGATTGCCATCCGGCGAGAAGGTGAAGGCCCCGTTCACCCAGCGTTTGATGCCGGCTGTCTCCAGGCAGGGGTAACGGCTGAAGCCGAGCGCCAGTTCGTCGGCTATGCGGTCGGTGTCTTCCTGGATCAATTCGATGCCGTAGTCCCACGGCGCCCCATCCATGTTCCAGTGCTTGTGGTTGATCTCGTATATGCCGAGCAATAGACCCTTCTGCTCCTGGCGCATGTAGGTGAAACCTTCGAGATCGACGATCAGCGGCAATTCCTTGTCCAGCGCCTGGATTTCGGGCAATGCCTCGGTGACGAGATAATGGTGCTCCATTGGCGATACCGGCAGGTCGATGCCGGCCATCCTGCCGACCTGCTTGGCCCACAGTCCGCCGGCATTGACGACGTGCTCGGCAATCACCGTGCCCTTCTCGGTGACCACGTCCCAACCGCCATCGGCGCGGCGGTTGAGATCCAGCACCCGGTTGTGCTCGATGATGTCGGCGCCGCGCAGCCTGGCTGCCTTGGCATAGGCGTGCACGACGCCCGAGGGATCGATATGGCCCTCGCGCGCGGCATAGAGGCCTCCCAGCATGCCGTCGGTGTTGAGGATCGGGCAGCGCTGCTTGATCTCATCGACACCGACCAGGTGGACATCGTCGATGCCCATGGTCTGGAAGATGCGGTAGGAGGCCTTGAGCCATTCCCAGCGCTCCGGCGCCGAGGCGACCGAGATGCCGCCGGTCATGTGCATGCCGATGCTCTGGCCCGATTCCTTCTCGACTTCGGAGAGCAGGTCGATCGTGTAGGCCTGCAGGGCGGCGATGTTGGGATCGGCGTTCAGCGCATGGAACCCGCCGGCCGCATGCCAGCTCGATCCCGCTGTCAGTACCTCGCGTTCGATCAGCGCGACGTCGTTCCAGCCGAACTTCGCCAAGTGATAGAGCACCGAGGCTCCAACCACGCCGCCGCCGATGACGATCGCCCTGTATTGGGATTTCATCCTGTCGCACTCCACCCATTCAGTGGGGCGAACCCTATCGGTATTGTACATATGTGTCTAGAGCTTGGAAAGGCGATGGAATGAGCGGCCCATGACTCCGCTCTGCGCCGATGCAGCAGAAGGGCTCCTCTGCTGCTGTCGGCAGCAAACGTGCTTGCTATTGGGATGCGCTAAGCGAAATCGTCAGGCCGCGGCGGCCGAGCGGGCCTTACTTATCGGTTGCGCGAAAGCGTCTTCTCGACATAGCGCGAGAAGTCTTCGACATCCTCCGCCGGAGGCTCCTGGCCGGTGAAGCTGCGCAGATAGCCGGCGACGTGAGGCAGGCGGCTGCTCATCGGCTCGTTGAGCTCAAGCGAGTAATAGCCGATCTGCATGAAGTACAGCACGCGGGCTCGCACGAACGCGTCTTCTTCCTCATAGCCGTGGCGCATGAACATGTCGCGGATGGCGTTGACACGCTCCTCGTCGGCCTCGTCGAGGGCGCGCCGGATGGCGGGCGAGCGGCGGGCCCAGGCCCTGATCGCGAAATCCAGCTGTGGATCGAACAGCCTTTCGTCCACCCAGCATTCGAAAATGCTCATCACCCCGCGAATGACGGTGGCGGATGGCCGCCTGGCGCGTTCGACGATGAATTTGGTGTTGGTCTGCCGCCAGTAATCCAGCAGCTGGTCGAGCAGATCCTGCCGGCTCTTGAAATACCAGTAGAAGCTGGAGCGCGACACATCGAGCTTCTGTCCAAGTGTCAGCACGCGGACGCGTTCGACACCGTCAGAGATCAATGTTTCGAGCGCAAGTTTCAGCCAGTCTTCGCGAGTGGCCTTGATGTTGCCGGTGGCGCCGGCGCGCTGAATCGTCGTTTCGAGAGCTGCCATCGGCACGACGCATGACATGCTGCCTCAGGCAAATCAAGGCTATGGACAGAAGTGTATAGAGGAAATCGGCCCAAGCCGGACGACGCACCATGGATGTTGGCCGCATCGAAGCTCGATGAGGCAATGTCGTCACCCGCCATCCGCGCGGCGCAAGCGGGGGGATTTTTGTCGCGGCTGCTGGTTCACTGTTTGCTTTCCCGCGAGGCAATTGTCTGGCAAATACCAGTTCAGACAGATGCCCGCGCGGCCAACAAGCAGGAACACACGATATGACGCTGTTTCGAAAGAACCTCATCGATGGCGAATGGGTCGGCGAGGCCGGTTCGCGCAACATCAACCCCTCGGATACCGGTGACATCGTCGGCGATTATGCCTCGGCGGGTGTCGAACAGGCCAAGCAGGCGATCGCCGCGGCCAAGGCAGCGTTCCCGGCTTGGTCCCGTTCCGGTCCGCTGGCGCGTCACGCGGTGCTGAAAAAGGCCTCCGACGAGATTCTGGCGCGCAAGGACGAGATTGGCCGCAATCTCGCGCGTGAGGAAGGCAAGACGCTGGCCGAAGGCATCGGCGAGACCATTCGCGCCGCCCAGATATTCGATTTCTTTGCCGGCGAAACGTTGCGTTTGACCGGAGAGGTCGTGCCGAGCGTGCGACCGGGCGTCGGCGTCGAGATGACGCGCGAGGCGGTCGGCGTGGTCGGCATCATCACGCCGTGGAATTTTCCGATCGCCATTCCGGCCTGGAAGATCGCCCCGGCGTTAACCCACGGCAACACTGTCGTCTTCAAGCCGGCGGAGCTGGTTCCCGAGAGCGCCTGGACCATCGTCGATATCCTGCATCGCGCCGGCCTGCCAAAGGGCGTGCTCAATCTGGTCATGGGCAAGGGCTCGGTCGTCGGCCAGGCGATGCTCGACAGTCCCGACGTCAACGCCATCAGCTTCACCGGCTCGGTCGGTACCGGCAAGCGCGTTGCCGCGGCAAGCATCGAACACATGCGCAAGTTCCAGCTTGAAATGGGCGGCAAGAACCCTCTGGTCGTGCTCGACGATGCCGATCTTGCGATCGCCGTCGATTGCGCGCTCAATGGCGCCTTCTTCTCGACCGGCCAGCGCTGCACTGCGTCATCCAGGCTGATTGTGGCTGACGGCATTCACGACCGTTTCGTCGATGCCCTCAAGGACCGCATGAGCAAACTGGTCATCGGCGATGCGCTCGACGCGCAGACCCAGATCGGTCCTGTCGTCGACGCGACGCAGCTGAAGCAGGACGAGGACTATATCGCCATCGGCGTCAGGGAAGGTGCCACGCTCGCCTTCGGCGGCGAGCGGCTCGACCGCAAGACGCCAGGCTTCTATCTGCAGCCGGCATTGCTCACCGAGGCCACCAATGCCATGCGCAGTTCGCGCGAGGAGATTTTCGGACCTGTCGCCAGCGTCATTCGCGTCAAGGACTATGACGAGGCGCTTTCCGTCGCCAACGACACGCCCTTCGGCTTGACCTCCGGCATCTGCACCTCGAGCCTCAAGCATGCCACGCACTTCAAGCGCAATTCGGAGGCCGGAATGGTGATGGTCAACCTGCCGACGGCGGGTGTCGATTTCCATGTTCCCTTCGGCGGCCGCAAGGGCTCGAGCTATGGGCCGCGCGAGCAGGGCCACTATGCGGCGGAGTTCTACACCACGGTGAAGACGGCCTATACGTTCGCAGGCTGATCGGCCGTCGACTGATCAGCCTGACTGATCGGTCACTGCCGACCATGCCGGCAACACCGCCATGCACATCTGGATTGGAGCGGCGCGAAAGGATGACAGCGCAAGATCTGACATGGCTTAACCCGCCGCCGCACCACGCCATCGAGGGCGATAGCGTTCGTGTGCGCACCGGCAAGGAGACCGATTTCTGGCGCGAGACCTTCTACGGTTTCTGGCGCGACAACGGCCACTTCCTGCACCGGCCTGTCGAGGGCGATTTCAGCGCCGAAGTCACGGTCAAGGGCGACTACGAGGTCCTCTATGATCAGGCCGGGCTGATGGTCCGGCTCAGCGAAACGCACTGGATCAAGGCCGGTATCGAGTACACCGACGGCCTTGCCTATTTCTCCGTCGTCGTCACCAACGACACGTCAGACTGGTCGCTGGTCGCCATTCATGCCGATCCGAACGGCGTCAGGATCCGGTTGACCCGTCACGCCGAGGCGATCCGCGTCCAGTACCTCGACGCTTCCGACAGCCACTGGAAGCCTGTGCGGCTTGCCTATTTCCCGACCTCGAAGACGGTCGACATCGGCATGATGTGCTGTTCGCCGCAACGCGAAGGCTTTGAGGTAACGTTCTCGGATTTCTCCCTCGGTCCGCCGATATCGCGGGAATTGCACGATTGAGACGTGCGGTCTTGCGCTGAACCGCAAGCACTTCGACCTTTGCCACAATCCGCCGTGTGCCTCCGGCCGAGCCGGGGGGTTGGCCGCGGCACTGCAGCCGGCGAGATCGTCAGCCAGTTGCGATGCCGCCAGACGGTTCGAAATTTTTGGCCCCTGGTTCGGCTCAAGGCGGTGCAAGGCAGGACGTTGCAACGCTATTGGCATCCGCGCTAGGAGTTGCCGATGGGCAGGTTTCGAAGGGCTGTCAAAAGAGCCGTCTACTCCAGGGCGCTAAGGTTTCTTGGCGTTCCGCCCGTGCTGTGGTCGCAGGGCATCGGGCATTTCTGCGATTTCGCCGGGCCGCGCTGGTATCGCAACGCGCCAACTGCATCTACGCAGAGCGAGGCATTTTTCCGCCAACATTACAGCGGCGCGCATGGCATCGTCTGGCTGCGCCTGAGCACCTTGTCCAGGGATGCGCAAACCTGCGACCTCGACACGTTTGTCAGGATCGTGCTGCCGACGATTACGGCACCATTCACGCTGCTGACGACCGATGGGGATGCTTCGGTGCCGTCGGATTTGGCGAAGGACACCGTCGACCAGCTTCTCGCCAACCCTTTCCTGGTCTCCTGGTACAGCCAGAATTGTGATGGCACTCACCCCAGGGTGAAGCCTTTCCCGATCGGGCTCGATCTTCACACGCCTAGGTCTCTTGCCACGCCGGCAGGGCTTGTGAAGCAACTGGAAATCATACGCGCCCGGCAGGATCATGTGGACCGCCGTCCGCCCAGGCTGTTCTCGGATTTCAGCATCAGCAATGGCTCGAGGCAGCGCCGGGAACTGCTTGATGCCCTGGGCGGATGTCCGCACGTCGATTTCCTGACGAAACGCGTCTCGCAGCGCTCGATCTGGCAACTGTACTCGCAATACCCGCTCGTGCTGTCCACCGAAGGCAACGGCCTGGACTGCCATAGGACATGGGAGCTGTTTTATCTCGGCTGCATCGTCGTCACCAGGACCTCGCCGCTCGACCCGCTCTACCAGGGCCTGCCTGTCATTATCGTCGACGACTGGCATGAGGTGAGGGACCCCGATGCGCCGAGACGCTGGATAGAGCAGGTCGCGCATCTGACCGACCGGGACCATGTTTGGCGACGCTTGCATCCGCAAACCTATCTCGGCCCCATTCGGCAAGAGCTTCAGCACGCATCCCGATAGGGCAGGCCACGAAATTCCGGTTGGACGCGGTGCGAAGCGGAGCTCCTGCAAGCGATGTGGAGCGACGTCGCTCCTCCATATCTGGTGGAGGGAGGGATCATGTGCCAGCCTCGTCCAGCCCCAGCCCGCCGCGGACGGCATTGCGGATGGCTTCTGGGCCGAACCTTGCCCAAACCGCTTGATGCGCGCGGATGCGCTGCCGTGCCCTGCGGTCCGCGTCCAGGCAAAGTCCGACAGCCGTCTCGGCAAGTCCTTCATCGGTATCCGAC
>NZ_RZRK01000739.1:0-2999 GCF_003997835.1 Mesorhizobium sp. M7A.F.Ca.CA.004.12.1.1 | reverse complement strand
GGTACGGCGCGCAGACGGCCGCCGCCTCGGGCGCGATCGTGGCGCTGCTGATCCGAACGCAATGGTTCGCCGATTTCAACGCCAGCACGCATTTCCTCGGCCATACCGGCCTGGAGGTGATCTGCTTCGTGGTCATCTGGGGGCTGCAACTGCTGATCATCCAGAACGGCATGGAAACGGTGCGCCGCTTCCAGGACTGGGCCGGCCCCGCGGTTTGGGTGATGATGCTGATCCTGGCGATCTATCTCTGCGTGAAATCCGGGAGATTTGCCTTCACCAGCGATATCCCGATGGACGTGTTGCTGGACAAGACGAAGGACGCGGGCGTGCCCGGCACGCCGGGATCGTGGACCTCGCTGTTTGCGGTGGCCGCGATCTGGGTCACCTATTTCTCGGCGCTCTATCTCAACTTCTGCGATTTCGCCCGTTACGCGCCGGACAAGGCATCGCTGCGCAAGGGCAACATCTGGGGCCTGCCGATCAACCTGATCCTGTTCTCGCTGGTCGCCGGCGTCACCACCATTGCCGCCTTTGACGTTTATGGCGAGGTGCTGCTGCATCCCGACCAGATCTCGGCGAAATTCGACAGCTGGTTCCTGGCAGCGCTCGCAGCCCTGACCTTTGCCGTGGCAACCCTCGGCATCAACGTGGTGGCAAACTTCGTCTCGCCGGCCTTCGACTTCTCCAACGTCTTTCCCAGGCAGATCGACTTCAAGAAGGGCGGCTATATCGCGGCCGTGATTGCCCTGCTGCTTTACCCCTTCGCGCCGTGGGAAGGCAGTGCCGCTTCCTTCGTCAACATCATCGGCGCGACAATGGGGCCGATCTTCGGGGTGATGATGGTCGACTACTACCTGATCCGGAAGGGCGAGGTCGACGTCGAGGCGCTCTACCGCGAGGACGGCGAGTTCCGTTTCCAGGGCGGCTGGCACGTCAATGCCTTCATCGCAGCAGGCATCGGCGCCATCTTCTCGTCGATCCTGCCCAACTTCACCAACTGGCTGCCGTCCTGGTGGGGTGTCTATGGCTGGTTCTTCGGCGTGGCGATCGCCGGCATTATCTACTACGTGCTGCGCACCGCCGCTCTGGGCGCAGGCGCCAAGACCGCGAAAGCCTGACGAGCATCATCAGGGGCGGCGCAAAGCCGCCCCAACTACCCGATCATCTCGGCCAATTTGCGCACCGTGTTCCAGTTGCGCGACGTGCCGATGCCCATGCGCTTGTGGTTCATTGCCGCGAGCAGCCGCGAACTTGGCCTCTCTCGCGAAAAGACGACCCAGATGTCGCCGCCGAGCGAAGTCACTTTCTCGTCCTCGGCGGCATAGGCCTGCAGTGCCGTCACGGCCTGCTCGGGTGCAGGCTTACGCATCACGCGCACCGCCACCTGATCCGCGGTCGCATTCGATTCCATCGGAAACGGATTGCCGGCGGCAAGCTTCAGCCAGTCCTCGGCACCGCGCACAATGATATCGACATGGCGGCCGAAGGTTTTTTCGAAGGCTGCCTCCAACCACTGTTCGAGGTCGGCGATATCAGTTGCCGGTGCCTCGAAGACCAGATTGCCCGTCGCCACCAGCGTGCGCGGGTTGTTCAGCCCGAGCTCTTCGGCCATGGCCTTGAGGTCGGCCATGACGACCCGTCGCCCCTCAGCCAGGATGATGCTGTAAAGCAGTGCGACATAGGTCTGCATTGCCGCCCGACCTGATCGCTACACCAGCCGGCTCTGCTCCACGGCCGCCTCGATGAAACTGGCGAACAGCGGATGCGGCTCGAGCGGCCGGCTTTTCAGTTCCGGGTGATACTGCACGCCGATGAACCACGGATGGTCCGGGTATTCGACCGTTTCCGGCAACACGCCGTCGGGCGACATACCGGCAAACACCAGGCCGCAATCCTCGAGCCGCTCCTTGTAGTCGACATTGACCTCGTAGCGGTGGCGATGGCGCTCGAAAATCTGTGTGTCGCCATAGATCTCGGCGATCTTGGAGCCCTTGGCGAGCTCGGCCTGATAGGCGCCGAGCCGCATCGTGCCGCCGAGATCGCCGGTTTCGCGGCGCTTCTCCAGCATGTTGCCTTTCAGCCATTCGGTCATCAGGCCGACCACCGGTTCCTCGGTCGGACCAAACTCGGTCGAAGACGCATGTTCGACGCCGGCCAGCGACCGCGCTGCCTCGATGCAGGCCATCTGCATGCCGAAGCAGATGCCGAAATACGGCACCTTGCGCTCACGCGCGAACTTCGCCGCCAGGATCTTGCCTTCCGCACCGCGCTCGCCAAAGCCGCCTGGGACCAGGATGCCATGCACCTTTTCCAGCCAGGGCGTCGGATCCTCTTTTTCGAAGATCTCCGATTCGATCCAGTCGAGCTTGACCTTGACGTGGTTGGCAAGGCCGCCATGCGAGAGCGCCTCGATCAGAGATTTGTAGGCGTCCTTGAGGCCGGTATATTTGCCGACAACGGCGATGGTGACCTCGCCTTCAGGATTGTGGATGCGGTTGGACACCGCCTGCCACGGCTCCATGCGCGGCTTCGGCGCCGGATCGATGCCGAAGGCGGCCAGCACTTCCGAATCGAGCCCTTCCCTATGGTATGCCATCGGCACATCGTAGATATGCGGCACGTCGAGCGCCTGAATCACGGCACTTTCGCGCACATTGCAAAACAGCGACAGTTTCCTGCGCTCTTCCTTGGGAATGGCGCGGTCGGCACGGACCAGCAGGATATCGGGCGCGATGCCGATGCCGCGCAGCTCCTTGACCGAATGCTGAGTCGGCTTGGTCTTCAGCTCGCCTGCCGTCGGGATGTAGGGCATCAGCGTCAGATGGACGTAGACGGCGTTGTTGCGCGGCAGGTCGTTGCCGAGCTGACGAATAGCTTCCAGGAATGGCATCGCCTCGATGTCGCCGACCGTGCCGCCGATCTCGCACAACACGAAATCATAATCGTCATTGCCGTTGAGAACGAAATTTTTGATCTCATCGGTGACGTGCGGGATGACC
>NZ_RZRK01000738.1:0-3000 GCF_003997835.1 Mesorhizobium sp. M7A.F.Ca.CA.004.12.1.1 | reverse complement strand
TGCCCTTTACCGCCAGCAGCGGCGGCGGATGGTCCATGTTGCGCAATAGGGGTGGATAGTCTGTTTCACCGATCCCGACAAAGCGGGCGCCGGCCTTTCCGGCTAATTCCAGTTCGGCCTCGGCTTCGGCAATGGAAGGGATGCGAGCGATCCGGATGGCGCCGCCTGAAATCATCAGTTCCGGCAATATCTCCAGCGCCGCCTCGGCCGAACCGAAACGGTTGATGAGGTCGCGAAAGGATGCGGGGCCGACATTCTTGGTGCGGATCAGCCGCAGCCAGCTCAGCCGCTGCCGGTCGCTGAGACGCGGCCCGGCGGCCGGCCCACTCACCACGGCGGCAGGCTCGCTCACCCCTTGGCTCCGATCTTGCCCTCGGTGCCGGCAAGCAGGCGCGAAATGTTTTCCCGGTGCTTGATGAAAACGATGATGCTCATCACCACGAACAAGGCCGCATTCTGCGGTGCGCTCAGGACATAGAGGGCGATCGGCACGATGACCGCCGCCGTCAGCGCCGCCAGCGAGGAATAACGGAACAGGAAAGCCATCACCAGCCAGGCGACGGCAAAGATCAGCGCCACCTGCCAGGCAAGGCCGATCAGCACGCCGAGATAGGTGGCGACGCCCTTGCCGCCCTTGAAACCGAGCCAGACCGGGAAGAGATGACCGAGAAAGGCGCCGAGACCGGCCCAGATCGCCAGGTCAGGCGCGAAATGGCCGGCTATCAGCACGGCGACCGTGCCCTTCAGCGCGTCGAGCAGCAGCGTCGCGGCGGCAAGGGCGTTATTGCCGGTGCGCAGAACATTGGTGGCGCCGATATTGCCGGAGCCGATCTTGCGCACATCGCCAAGGCCGGCCGCGCGGGTGAGCAGGAGCCCGAACGGAATCGAGCCAAGCAGATAGCCGAACACCAGCGCTGGGATGAGGCTGTAAGTCATTGTTTCCCCCGCATTTCCCCCTGACGAGCCGGATCACGCGCGGTGCGCCGTGGCCGTTCAGGCGGAAAACACTGTGCGGCCCGCAACCAGCGTTTGCAAGACCTTGCCTTGCAGTCGCGCGCCTTCGAAACAGGTGTTTTTCGAGCGCGAACGAATACCGCTTTCGCTGACGATCCAGGGTTCGTCGAGATCGACAAGCGCAAGATCGGCGACAGCACCCGGCTTCAGCGTGCCGCCGGGCAGGCCGAACAGTTTTGCGGGAGCGGTGGACAGGGTTTCGATCAGCCGGAGCAACGGCACATCGCCATTGTGATAGAGCCGCAATGCCGCGCCCAGCAGTGTCTCCAACCCGATGGCGCCGGCCGCCGCATCGGCAAAGGGCAGGCGCTTGGTGTCGACATCCTGCGGATCGTGCGAGGAGACGATGATGTCGATCGTGCCGTCCCTGACCGCTTCGATCATCGCCAGCCGGTCTTCCTCGGCGCGCAAAGGTGGGGTCAGACGGAAGAAGGTGCGGTATTCGCCGACATCGTTTTCATTCAGCGACAGATTGTGGATCGCCGCGCCTGACGTCACCGTCGCCCCGTCGGCCTTCGCACGTGTGACGGCGCTTGCCGCCATCGCCGTCGAGATCTTTGCTGCATGGTACGAACCGCGTGTCAGTCGGGCCAAGGCGAGGTCGCGTTCCAGCGGGATGGCTTCGGCTTCGCGCGGAATGCCGGAGAGGCCGAGCCAGCTGGCGTAAAGGCCTTCATTCATCACGCCGGATGAACCGAGGTCCGCATCCTGCGTCTCATGCACGATGGTGGCGCCGAAGTCGCGTGCATAGGTCAGCGCGCGGCGCATCACCAGCGCGCTCGATATGGTTTGGCGGCCATCGGTAAAGGCGACCGCGCCGGCTTCGCGCAGCAGGCCGAACTCGGTCATTTCGCGCCCGTCGAGGCCCTTGGTGATCGCCGCGGCCGGAAAGACGTTGACGATGGCCGTGTCCTTGGCCGTGCGCAGCACGAATTCAACCAGCGCCACATTGTCGATCACCGGATCGGTGTCGGGCATCATGACGATGGAGGTGACGCCGCCGGCCGCCGCCGCGACACTTGCCGACGCGATGGTTTCGCGATGCTCGCCGCCCGGTTCGCCGATGAAGACGCGGCCGTCGATCAGGCCTGGAATGATCGCCTTGCCGGCGCAGTCGACAACGGTGGCGCCCTCGGGCGCGCCCTGGTTCAGCGCTGCCTTGCCGGCGACAAGGATTTTCTTGCCATCGACTATGACGGCGCCGACTTCGTCGATGGCGCGCGAGGGATCGACAACGCGGGCCCGCTCAAAGACCGTTATGCTCATGCGCCGCCGCCCTCTTGATTGCGGCGCGGGTCAAGCAGCGCTTCCATGACGGCCATGCGCACGGCGACGCCCATTTCGACCTGTTCCTGGATGACGCTCTGCGGACCGTCGGCGATTTCCGAGGCGATCTCGACGCCGCGGTTCATCGGCCCGGGGTGCATCACCAGCGCATCGCCCTTGGCCGCCTTCAGTTTTTCCGCATCGAGGCCGAAATAGCGGAAATACTCGCGCACCGAAGGCACGAACGCGCCTTCCATGCGCTCGCGCTGCAGGCGCAGCATCATCACCACATCGGCGTCCTTGAGGCCC
The DNA here is from genome assembly GCF_003997835.1 of Mesorhizobium sp. M7A.F.Ca.CA.004.12.1.1. Classification (NCBI taxonomy): domain Bacteria; kingdom Pseudomonadati; phylum Pseudomonadota; class Alphaproteobacteria; order Hyphomicrobiales; family Phyllobacteriaceae; genus Mesorhizobium; species Mesorhizobium sp. M7A.F.Ca.CA.004.12.1.1. The sequence goes on along the minus strand of NZ_RZRK01000738.1, from coordinate 411 downwards.
TCGGCCATCGAGCGGGTGACGATGACGCCCATCTTCTCGATGCCGGTGGGCAGAAGCGTCGACGGTGCGACGACGCGCACCTGCGCGCCGAGCGCGTTGAGCAGCATGATGTTGGAACGTGCCACGCGCGAATGCAGGATGTCGCCGCAGATTGCCACGATGAGCTTCGACAGCGGGCCCTTGGCGCGACGAATGGTCAGCGCATCGAGCAGCGCCTGTGTCGGGTGTTCATGCGCGCCGTCGCCGGCATTGACGACGGAGCAGCCGACCTTCTGCGCCAGAAGCGCGGCCGCACCGGCCGATTGGTGACGGATGATCAATATGTCGGGCCGCATCGCATTCAGCGTCATCGCCGTATCGATGAGCGTTTCGCCCTTCTTCACCGAAGAGCTTGCCACCGACATGTTCATC
>NZ_RZRK01000737.1:0-3000 GCF_003997835.1 Mesorhizobium sp. M7A.F.Ca.CA.004.12.1.1 | reverse complement strand
GCCCATACCGGCTCATAGGCAATGATGGTGTTGGATGGGGTGGCGCTTGACGGGACCGAACCATCGACCTGCCGCGACAGCACGTCCAGCGTGGCGCCCGCTTCACGCTGTTCATGCGTTTCGCCGACGCAAATGATGGCAACAAGCCCGGCACGCCATGCGGCGGATGCCTTGGCCTGGACAGTGGCGTCATCCTCGCCGCGTTGCTCGCGGCATTCGGAATGGCCGACGATGACATGGCTCGCACCGGCATCCCTGAGCATTTCCGCCGAGATGCAGCCGGTGTAGGCGCCGCTCTCCTTGGTATGGCAATCCTCACCGCCGGCATGCACCGGCGTGCGTGACAGGATCTCCGCGGCGTGAGCAAGCAGGGTTGCGGGAACGCAAACCAGCGCTTCGGTCTCCGCGTCAAGTCCGCTCATGAAACCGTTGCCGATCATCCGGAGCTCGTTGAGCGAGGCGCTGGTGCCGTTCATTTTCCAGTTGCCGGCGACGAGCGGGCGAATTCCTGGCGTCATGGGTTTGCTTCTCCGGATGATATCGGGGCTCTGGCCCTCACTACCAAAATCAGGCCACAAAGCAATCGACAGTGGGCCGGAAGGGCGCTATTGCGCTTGTTTCAGACTCGGCGCGTGCGAAAATGCGCATAAATCGGAAGTAAAAATGCTTGGTATATTGAGAAACGCGGCAGGCACCTGGGTCGCGAAGGGGCTGTTGGTGCTGCTGGTGCTCAGCTTTTTGGTCTGGGGCGTTTCCGGGCAGCTGATGAGCGGTCTTGCCGGCCACGATTCGGTGATAACCGCCGGCGGCACCAAAGTATCGATCAACGAATACCGTCTCGCCTACGATCGCCAGCTCGCCGTCATGTCGCAACAGTTCGGCCAACGTCTCAGCCACGAACAGGCAAAGGCGCTCGGCGTCGACAACCAGGTGTTGGCTCAGCTCGTCTCTGGTGCCGTTCTCGACGAACAGGCCCGCAAGCTGGGCCTCGGACTTTCCAAGGATCGGCTGGCCGAGTTGACACGCGAGGACCCAGCCTTCAAGGGCCCGGGCGGCCAGTTCGACCGCAGAACGTTCGAATATATGCTGCAGCAGATCGGCATGCGGCCCGAGGACTATTTGAAGAACCGTGCCCAGGTGGCCGTGCGCCAGCAAATTGTCGAGGCGGTCTCGGATGGCCTCAAGGCTCCGGACACTTTCTTCAAGGCGGTTGCGCTCTATCGCGGCGAAGACCGCACCATCGACTATTTGACGCTGCCCAAGGCACTGGTCGAGCCGATCGCGGCGCCGTCCGATAGCGTGCTCTCGGCCTATTTCGAAGCCAACAAGAAGACATATGCGGCACCCGAATACCGCAAATTTTCCTATGTCCGCCTCGAACCCGTTGACATCATGGATACGACCGCCGTCACCGACAGCCAGGTCAGCGACGACTACAACAAGAACAAGGCGCGTTACACCACGCCGGAACTGCGCACCGTCGAGCAGCTCGTGTTCAAGACGCCGGATGCGGCCAAGGCCGCACTCGATTCGCTCAAGGCCGGCGCCACTTTCGACAAGCTTGTCACGGCCGAAGGCAAGACGCCGGCCGATACGTTGCTCGGCACGCTTGCCAAGGACAAGATCGCCGACAAGGCGGTCGCCGACGCGGCCTTTTCGCTCAACGCCAATGAAGTCAGTCAGGTCGTGCAAGGCGCCTTCGGTCCGGTGCTGCTGCGCGTCACCGAGATCAAGCCCGAGGTGGTGAAGCCACTGGCCGAGGTGTCCGATCAGATCCGCAAGGATCTGGCGCTGGGCGAGGCAAGTCGCATCCTACTGGACGTGCGCGACAATTACGATGACACCCGCGCCGCCGGCAGTTCGCTGGCGGAGGCCGCGGCCAAGCTGAAGCTTAAGGTCGTCACCATCGACGCCATCGATCGCAGTGGACTGCGGCCAGATGCAAGCATCGTCAAGGACCTGCCGCAATCGCCGGAGCTGATCAAAGCCGTCTTCGACGCCGAACCCAACACGGAAAACGATGCCTTGACCACAGCCGACAACGGCTTCGTCTTCTATGAGGTGGCGTCCGTCACGCCGGCTCGCGACCGCACGCTGGATGAGGTTCGTCAGAAAGTCGTCGCCGACTGGACGGCGGCGGAAATAAGCAAGCGGCTGGCCGCCAAGGCTGACGAACTGGAAAAGCGGCTCAAGGCCGGCGCAACGCTCGATGTCATCGCCAGCGAACTGAAGCTCGAAAAGCAGACCAAGCGCGGTGTCAAGCGTGAGGCTGACGATGTCGACTTCGGTAAGGAGGGTGCGGCAGCGATGTTCGGTGTCGGCGAAGGCGGCACCGGCTTGGTCCCCTCACCCACCGGAGACGGGCAGATCCTGTACAAGGTCGCCGAAGTGTTCGAGCCCGCCGGAGCCGATGCCAGTTCGGTGCCGGACGACGCGCAGAAATCCTTCACCTCCGGCATGTCGGATGACCTGCTCGACCAGTTGGTGGCGCAGTTGCAGACGCAGTACGACGTTCGCATCGACCAGGCCGCCGTCGCCCAAGCCTCGACAAGATGAGCGCGCTGAAAACCCATATCGCCAAGATCGCGACCGGTAGCGCGCTTTCCTTCGAGGAAGCGCGCGAGGCCTTCGACATCATCATGTCGGGTGACGCGACCCCCGGCCAGATCGGCGGTTTCCTGATGGCGCTGCGTGTGCGCGGCGAGACGGTGAGCGAGATTTCAGGCGCCGTCGCAACCATGCGGGGCAAGATGCTGCACGTCGACGCGCCCACCGACGCCATCGACATCGTCGGCACCGGCGGCGACAATTCTCACAGCGTCAACATTTCGACGGCATCGGCCTTCGTCGTTGCCGGCAGCGGCGTGCCGGTTGCCAAACACGGCAATCGCGGCCTGTCATCGCTGACGGGGGCAGCCGACGTGCTGGTTGCGCTCGGCGTCAAGATCGACATCTCGCCCGAATTCATCGGCCGCTGCATCCACGAGGCAGGCGTTGGCT
>NZ_RZRK01000736.1:0-3003 GCF_003997835.1 Mesorhizobium sp. M7A.F.Ca.CA.004.12.1.1 | reverse complement strand
GCCGGACATCTCCCCCCACGTGGGGGGAGATGTCCGGCAGGACAGAGGGGGGCGCTGTCCCGCCGGCATTTCGAATAATTGAACCTACTTCCCCGGCCGTCCCGTCTTCCCCGGCCGGCGTTTGTCGCGGCGTGCGTCGCCTGGATCCTCGTATGAGCCGATGCCGGCGCGCTGGCGAACGATTGGCTTAGCGGAATCGTCGCGTTCCTTCGCGTCCCCCTCTGCCCTGCCGGGCATCTCCCCCACTTGGGGGGAGATTGGCTGCGGCTTGGCCGGCACTTTTCCTTCGACCGGCTTTTCCGTCCGCCGCACGGTCATTTCATCGAGCGAGTTCTTCTTGAACAGCGGCTTGACCGGCTCGCCGGGTATGCCGAAATCGGAGCCATGCGCCTCTTCAGCCGACTGTTTCTTGAACAGCGAGCGTGACACCGCGCCGGCCGGCGTCGGCATGTCGGTGCCCGGGCCCATATCGTCGATCGAGGGTTTCGAAAACAGCGGTTTTTTCACCGGTACGGCGCCGTCGGCGCCCATCTCGTCGAGATCAGGCTTGCGGAAGAGGTTGGGCCGGGCAGCCCTGGCGGCCTCTTCGGCGGCGCGCGCTTCGTCGAACTTGCGGAAACGCTCCTGTTCTTCTGCTGTCCGATGTTTGGCCACGCCCTTGTTGTGCTTGCCCTTTTCGCGGCCGGAGGCCGGGCTTTCCATGTCGGCGTATTTGGCCAGCGGGTCTTCGGAGATGGACAGTTCCATCTCACGCAGGCGCTTGATCTCGTCGCGGATGCGGGCCGCCTTCTCGAAGTCGAGATTGGCTGCGGCATCGCGCATCTGCTTTTCCATCGCGTCGAGATGGGCCTTGAGGTTGTTGCCCATCATGGCGCCGGCACTGTCGGTGAACTGCGAGATGTCGGCGCGGACGTGGTCCTTCTCGTAGACCGAATCCAGAATATCGGAGATGCGCGACTTGACCGATTCCGGGGTGATGCCGTTGGCCTCGTTCCACTCCACCTGCTTTTCGCGGCGGCGGTTGGTTTCGGCCATCGCCCGTTCCATCGAGCCGGTCACCTGGTCGGCATAGAGGATGACCTTGCCGTCGACGTTTCTGGCGGCGCGGCCGATGGTCTGGATCAGCGAGGTTTCCGAGCGCAGGAAACCTTCCTTGTCGGCGTCGAGAATGGCGACGAAGCCGCATTCGGGAATGTCGAGGCCTTCGCGCAGCAGGTTGATGCCGACCAGCACGTCGAAGGCGCCGAGGCGCAGATCGCGCAGGATCTCGATGCGCTCCAGCGTGTCGATGTCGGAGTGCATGTAGCGCACGCGGATGCCTTGTTCATGCAGATATTCGGTCAAATCCTCGGCCATGCGCTTGGTCAGCACCGTCACCAGCGTGCGGTAGCCGGCCTTGGTGGTGTCACGGATTTCGCCGACGACATCGTCGACCTGGGTCTTGGCCGGGCGGACCTCGACCGGCGGATCGATCAGGCCGGTCGGGCGGATGACCTGCTCGGCGAAGACGCCGCCGGCCTGCTCCATTTCCCAGCCGCCGGGGGTCGCCGAGACGGCGACCGAAAGCGGACGCATGGCATCCCATTCCTCGAAGCGCAGCGGCCGGTTGTCCATGCAGGACGGCAGACGGAAGCCGTATTCGGCCAGTGTCGCCTTGCGGCGAAAGTCGCCGCGATACATGCCGCCGATCTGCGGCACGGTGACATGGCTTTCATCGATGAAGACCAGCGCGTTGTCGGGAATGTACTCGAACAGCGTCGGCGGCGGATCACCCGGCTGGCGGCCGGTGAGATAGCGCGAATAGTTCTCGATGCCGGCGCAGGAGCCGGTGGCTTCCAGCATCTCGAGGTCGAAGCGGCAGCGCTGTTCCAGCCGCTGCGCCTCAAGCAGGCGGCCGGCCCGCTCGAGTTCGACCAGCCGGTGCTTGAGCTCTTCCTTGATCGACTTGATCGCCTGGTTCAGCGTCGGGCGCGGCGTCACATAGTGCGAATTGGCGTAGATCTTGACGCTTTTCAGCTCGCCGGTCTTCTGGCCGGTGAGCGGGTCGAACTCGGTGATCTGCTCGATCTCGTCGCCGAACATCGAGATGCGCCAGGCGCGGTCTTCCAGGTGGGCCGGGAAGATCTCGATCGTGTCGCCGCGCACGCGGAACGAGCCGCGAACGAAATTGATGTCCTGGCGCTTGTACTGCTGGGCGACGAGATCGGCGAGCAGCGCGCGCTGGTCGAGCCGATCGCCGATCTGCATCTGGAAGGTCATCGCCGTATAGGTTTCGACCGAGCCGATACCGTAGATGCAGGACACCGAGGCGACGATGATGACGTCGTCGCGCTCGAGCAGCGAACGCGTCGCCGAATGGCGCATGCGGTCGATCTGCTCGTTGATCGAAGATTCCTTCTCGATGAAGGTGTCGGTGCGCGGGACGTAGGCTTCCGGCTGGTAATAGTCGTAGTAGGAGACGAAATACTCGACGGCGTTTTCCGGGAAGAATTTCTTGAACTCGGAATAGAGCTGCGCCGCCAGCGTCTTGTTCGGCGCCAGGATCAAGGCAGGGCGCTGCGTCTCCTCGATCACCTTGGCCATGGTGAAGGTTTTTCCGGAGCCGGTGACGCCGAGCAGCACCTGGGTCCGGTCGTTGTTGTCGACGCCTTCGACCAGATCCTTGATCGCGGTCGGCTGATCGCCGGCCGGCTCGAAATCCGAAACCATCTTGATGGCAATGCCACCTTCGGATTTTTCCGGGCGGGCGGGGCGATGCGGCGTCCACAGCACACCGTCCTTGTGCAGCGGATTGCCGGATTCGATCAACGCCGAAAGGGCGGCTACCGTCGCGGTGACGCTGCCCGAAGCCATGGTCTCGGCGTCTTCCAGCGAAATGTCGAGACCCGCGACCGGGTTGAGGCCCGCTGCCGTGCGCTCCCTCGCCGTCGCCGCCCCACCCATCGAGGTGCCGCGCGAACTGCGTCCCGGCGAGCTTGAACGCTCGGGTATCTTCTTCGACGG
>NZ_RZRK01000735.1:0-3010 GCF_003997835.1 Mesorhizobium sp. M7A.F.Ca.CA.004.12.1.1 | reverse complement strand
ACCTTACCGATCTCGCCCGCCAGGTGTCGGAATTCGGCCTGATCGCACTGGCGCTCACCATCGTCATCCTCTCGGGCGGCATCGACCTCTCGGTCGGCTCGATGTTCGCGCTATGCGTGCTTGCCGCCCTGGTATCGATGAACGTTGCCGGCCTGCCGGTCGGCGTGGCATTGATCGCGACGCTAGCCACGGGCCTCGTCTGCGGGCTGCTCAACGGGGTGCTGATCGGCTATCTCAGGCTGCGCGCCTTCATCACCACTCTGGTGACACTGGTCATCTACCGGGCGCTCTACGACATCATCTTTCCCCGGCTTGCCAGCGCGATCGTCGGCTCGATGCCGGTCTCCCCGACCTGGGACCTGATCGGCTTCGGCACCTTCTACGGCCTGCCCGTCTCCTTCGCCATTTTCGCCGTCATCGCCCTTGGCGCGCATATCGTCCTGTCAAGGCTAAGGCCAGGATGGCGGTTGCGCGCCGTCGGCGGTGCGCGCCGCTCCGCCTACAATGCCGGCATCAACGTCAAGCTGACGGTTTGCCTCGCCTATGTCGCATCGGGCCTGCTGACCGCGATCGCTGCCTTTCTGTTTTCCGCCCGGCTCGGCAGCACCGGCGCCGACACCGGCATAGGGCTGGAGATTTCCGTATTGACCGCCGTGGTGCTTGGCGGCGTTTCGCTGGGTGGCGGCCGCGGTTCGGTCGGCAATGCGGTGATCGGCTCCATCCTGGTGCTGATCCTGACCAGCGGCCTCATCCGCCTGTCGATGCCCGGCTCGGTCAACCAGCTGATCCTCGGTCTGGTGCTGATCGCCGCCGTGCTGTTCGACGCCAAATGGGTGAAGAACCGCGGCAAGCTGTTGAGCAAAGTCTATGTCTCGCCGACCTATCTGAAGCTGCCGAATTTGACGCCGCCGACCGGAACCGACGTGCTTGCCGTCAATGACAGGCTTGGCGCGGCGGAGCTCATAGGGCTTGGCGCGGTCGAAGGTCCCGAGGACGTCGTCCTCGACCGCGACGACAATCTCTATACCGGTACGCGGCACGGTACGATCGTCCGTTTCCTCGCGCCCGACTATGCGCGCAGCGAGGTCTTCGCCCGTATCGGCGGTCATCCGCTGGGGCTGGCCTTCGCGCCGAACGGCGACCTGCTCACCTGCATCGGCGGCATGGGCGTCTACCGCGTCTCGCCGGACGGGACGGTGGCGAAGGTCACCGACGAAACCAATCGCAGCCTGCTGTCGGTGATCGACGATTCGCGGCTGCGGCTTCCCGACGATCTCGACATCGCGCCGGACGGGCGCATCTTCTTCAGCGAAGCGACGATCCGCTACGAAATGTCTGAATGGGCGGTCGATGCGCTGGAGGGCAGGGGCAACGGCCGGCTGATCTGCCACGATCCGAGGACCGGCTCGACCCGCACCATATTGCGCGGCCTGATCTTTCCCAACGGCGTCACCATTTGCCGCGACGGCCAGTCGCTGCTCTTTGCCGAGACATGGGCGTGCCGCATCAGCCGCTACTGGTTCGACGGACCGGACAAGGGCAAGCGTGAAATCTTCCTCGACAATTTGCCAGGCTATCCCGACAATCTCAACCGCGGCTCCGACGGAACCTACTGGATCGCGCTGCTCGGCATGCGCACCAGAACCTTCGATCTCGCCATGCGCAAGCCGGGTTTTCGCCGCCGCATGGCCAAGCGGATCGCCTCCGACGAATGGCTGTTCCCCAACATCAATCGCGGCTGCGTGCTGCGCGTGTCGGAAACCGGCGAGATCATCGACGCGTTGTGGGACGAGGCCGGCGAAAACCATCCCTCGATCACCTCGACCTGCGAGCACAAGGGCTGGCTCTATCTGGGCGGCGTCTCCAACAACCGCATCGGCCGCGTTCGCATCGAAGGCGCCGATCCGCAATGGACGGCGCATGACGATTACTGGGGGAAGCGCTGATGGCGGGGTTAGGCACGTTCGTCCGCCGGCTGTTTTCGGCTGATGATGCCGGCATCAGCGTGCCGGCCATGGACGGCGTCTTCAAACCGGACAACCGTCTGGAAGAGGCGGAGCGGCTGCTGTCGCTTCCCGCCATCGACAATCTCGTTGCGTCGCCAGCGAGACTGCTGTGCAGCAGCGGCAACACGCTCTTTCGGATCGACCTTGGGAGAGCGGGCGCTTCGGCGGTCGCAATAGCGGAGTTCGCGGCGCCGATCAGCTTTGTCGCATCCGCGCCCGATGGCCGCCTTGCCGTCGGCATCGAGGGTGAGGGCCTGCAAATCGGGCAGCCGGGCACCTGGAGGCGCATCGGCTTGCCAGGCGGCGTGGCGTCCTGCCTCACCGCCGGGGTCTTTACCGTGGATGGCTCGCTCTACCTGTGTGTCGGCTCGCGCAAGCATCCGGCGCGCGACTGGAAGCGCGATCTGATGGAGGGCGGCAGCAGCGGCGTCGTGCTCGCCATCGATCCGGACAGCGGCTCCCAGCGTGAGCTTGCAGCCGGATTGGCATTTCCCAACGGCGCGGTCATGCTCGGCAACGGCCGTCTGGCGATCAGCGAAAGCTGGCGCCATCGTATCGTCGCCCTTGATCCGAAATTACCGCATCCGGTGGCGATCCTGGAAAATCTGCCCGCCTATCCGTCGCGCCTGTCACCCGCTTCCGATGGCGGCTTCTGGATGGCGCTGTTCGCGCCGCGCCGCCAGCTTCTCGAACTGGTGCTGCGCGAGGACGATTATCGCCGCGAGATGATGGCGACGATCGATCCCGGCGAATGGATCGGGCCGGAACTCGCCGGATCGGCGCGGCCGGACCAGCCGCTGAGCCAGGGCTCGGTCCGGCAGATGGGCGTGCTGAAGCCGTGGGCGCCATCGCGCTCCTACGGCCTCGTCGCGCGCTGCGACGACAGCGGCCGGCCCAGCGAAAGCTGGCACAGCCGCGCCGACGGCAGCATGCATGGCGTCACCTCCGTCTGTGAGCATGGCGGCAGCGTCTACGCCGCATCGCGCGGCTCCGGCACGCTGCTG
>NZ_RZRK01000734.1:0-3015 GCF_003997835.1 Mesorhizobium sp. M7A.F.Ca.CA.004.12.1.1 | reverse complement strand
AGTCAGTGTGGTGACGATCCTGCTCGGATCGGTCGCACTGCCAGGAGCGACCGTGCCGCCCTCGGAAATGGTGACCGCACCGTAGGTGCCGCCGCCTGCGACGACACCGCCGCTGTTTGCGATAGCCGTGCCCCCGATCTGCCCGTCATTCCCGAGAAAGCCGGACGTGGTCGCATCATGGGAAAGCACACCTGTATCGGCAAGCAGCAATCCCGCGCCGGAACCGACCGTCGTCATGCCGGAAAAATTGTTCTTTCCGCTCAGCGTTTGCACGCCACCGGCAACGAATAGTTTGCCGCCCATATTATTGTTATCAACGTCGAGGTCGTTGATGCTGCCGGCGAACGTGTCGTTCGAATCCGTTAGCACCAGGGTACGCTTGCCCAGCTCGACCGTTCCGCTGCCACTCAGGCTACGAATACGGGCATCGTTGTAGGCGTCGGAGATTCCCCAATAGTCGCTGCCATTTCCATGTTCGGAGATATCGAACGTGCCGTCTGCAACGACTTTCGCTGACCGTTGGATGTTGCCGAGCCCCGCAAGCGAGAGATAGGCATCCTGAGCAATATTCGTCTCGCCGGTGTAGGTGTTGACATTCGTCATCCGGACCACCGTCTTTGTATCAAGCGTCAGCGATCCGGAGCCGGAGACGACACCCGCTATGCCGAACCCGCCCTCATTCCCCATGCTCGTCGTTATCCTGCTCAGACCGGTCCCTTCGGGTGCGGATGAATCGGTAGAGAAGTTGCTGGCAGTGACGAAATGTGACGTATAAGCGGTATACTTCTTCTCCAGATCGAAAATGACCGATCTGTTTTTGAAGAAGTCAAGACCGGCAACAAAACTGGTCTGGTCATTGGGTTGTTCCGTCGTGCCGCTGGTGTAGGTGAAGTCGATATTGTCCAGCCTTACCGGATCGCCATCCGTTCCTGCGATTGTAACGCTCGGGATGTTGCCCGATGCGCTTACGATCTCGCGTTGCTCATTTCTCCGAACATTTTTAAGTTTGACGCCCGCATCCTGAAATTGCTTCAGCATCGCATCACTGATCTCCAGACTGCCACCGCCCGGTGTGCCGGTGTCGAGCAATACCGCGGTCTTGTTGGGGTCGGTGATTGGTGGGGCTCCATCCTTAACCGTGTACTGCAGATTGTAGCTGCCTTCGTATTCGGTCGAGGCATTGGCGCCAGAGCCAGGAAAATTCTGATAAGAATCCTGATCTTTTTCCTCGGGTTCTCCCCATGGCATGGCATTAGTATATTGGGCCCGGAGGCTTGGATTGAGGTTGACAATCGTGCAGGGGGAACAGCCAGGCGTTTGGTCGCTCTCGGAATCCGGATTCACATTGGCGGAGACCACGTAGCCAGACCTGGTGACACTGCCCATCATGCCCCAGACACTTGTCTTGCCAAGAAAATCGCCGGCCCCGAATGTACCTGCGAAATCGCCGCCTTCGTCTGCCATCTTGCCAGCGGTCATTTTCGCCCGCTGCTCCTTATCGGCGTGATAAGGTTCTTGGAGATCCTGACCATACATATCTTTAAGTCCATCCGTCACGGATCCCGGCGTGCACTTAAGATTGTTGTCCTTGCAATACGCATGGGTATAGACAAAATCGAGAATGCGAGCAGCCCGGTATTTCTTATCGCTTACAGACGGCCCGTCGATTGTTATCTTTTGATCTGGATCGACATATGTAAATTTATCAATTTCCCCGTTCTGAAGCTTATTACCATACGTTCCGTCCCCGTACGTATATACGTAAGGCGTGTCGGCAATCGGGCGGACCCCGGTCACCTCTGACCCGATCTGCGTGTTGAGCTGGTCCGAGCCCGTGTCGAATACGTATCGCTGCGCGTTGCCATTGTTGATCTTGGCCCAGATGCCCAGGCGGTCATGGCCTTCCCCGACATACTCCAGCGGGATCGAAATCGGGTCGTCGGCCAACGCTTCTCCAGTTGGAAATGCTACCAGACCCACCCCGAGAGACACAGCCGGCAGGAATACCGTCGTCATCGCGGTGGTTGCCGCCAGAAAGTTCTTTGTCCCGAAACAAGCCTGCATACCTGGTCCTCGAAAAAGTCTCGCAAACTGATTGATCATTGGAACGGCCTCCTGAATTGTTTAACGAGACCCTTTATGGCGGCCCTGGCTGACAACAGCCTGAAAGCTGCAAGCGGCATGCGAAAATGGGGCGATCCTGAATGACGACAGATGCTGTCAACACTGGAAGAGTGCTCGGCCTGAAAGCTGAGCACGCTTTATGCTCAGGCTGCTGACAAGGCCAAAGCAGCGTAAGTGCGGAGTGAAATCCAAGGTCCACATGGGTCGTCGCTCTTCCCGTGCGCCTGGGAAGGCGCCGGCCCGGCCAAGCTTTCCCAGATCGTCCGGATGGCGCACAAGATACCGGTTCAGGTCGATCGAGATGGAGGCCGAGGCGTATGCCAAGGCGGTCGACTGCCTGACGAAAGATCAGAATGCGTCGCTGGCGCTCTACGATTTCCGCCGGCAGCGAGCTCAGTCTCCTGCCGGGCATCCGTGTTTACTGGCGACGAGACACAAGATGTGCCCAAATTGCCACCAGACCGTCACCTGCGATGAGTTTCGGCAACTGATTTTGTCCTTTCAATCGTCGCCACTTCCTGGCCGCGGCCAACATGGGCCACTCGAAGGCAGCAGACTGGCGGCTATATGGACGGGCTGTGAGCCCGAACCGGAGACATTGGCGAAATCTACGATCTCTATAGCAACGTCAAGGAGAAGCGCGAGGTGTTGCAGATGTGGTCAAATCACATCGAATGGCTGATCAAGCAGGCTGCGGATGACGCTCTGGCGGCGTAGCTGCTGGCATGGGCGGAAGATGCGGCGCAACAATCGTCAGAGCCTCATCGAATTGGAGATCATGCTTGACCAGCAAATGCGCGGCCAATGCTTCGATGGCCGACCAGTGATCGAGTACTAGCCGGGCCGTGCGATCTTCGATCCGCCTCCAACGGGGGCGGCGCGGCATCAGGA